>DAOVCM010000256.1 GCA_030670015.1 Candidatus Bathyarchaeota archaeon | reverse complement strand
AACGTCCTCAAATCGATGCTTGACTTCCCTATCACCTTGAAGAAGCACGGCGTCGAGTTCCTACTTGACAACCGCCACCTATACGTGCGCAACCCTAGGATCCAGGCCATCATGCGGCTCAGGTCCAAGTTCATGGAGGCCGCCAGGGACTGGTTTAGGGACCACGGATACCTGGAGACGCAGTCCCCCATATTCATCACAGCAGCCTGCGAGGGCGGTAGCACCCTCTTCGACGTCAACTACTTCGAGAAAGAGGGGGTCTACCTGAGCCAGAGCTGGCAGCTCTACGCCGAGGCAATGATCGCAAGCTTGGGGAAGATTTACACAATTGCCCCTAGTTTCCGGGCTGAGTCGAGCAGAACCAGACGCCACCTCACCGAGTACTGGCACATGGAAGTCGAGGAGCCATGGACCGACCTGAACGGAATTTTAAGCGTGGGGGACGAACTGGTCACACACATAGGACATACACTGGCGAAAGAAATGCCCCGGGAGCTGAAGTCCGTTGGCCGTGACCCGGAATATCTGCTCAAGCTCGAGACACCGTTCCCACGTATAACCTACGATAAGGCTGTAGAGATGATACAGGAGGACGGCGTTGAGATGCTTTGGGGGGACGACTTCGGCTGGCAGCAGGAGAGGCCCCTGACGGCCCACTTCGAGCTACCCTTCTGGGTGATTGGCTTCCCGACAGGGATCAAGCCCTTCTACCACATGCCGAACCCGGATAAGCCTGAGGTGACCTTGTCAGGGGATCTGATGGCGCCTGAGGGTTATGGGGAGATCATCGGTGGGGGGCAGAGGGTCCACGACTATGGCCAGCTGATTGAACGCATCCACGAGGACAACTTGGATCCTGCGGATTACAGCTGGTACGTCGATCTTCGGAAGTGGGGGACTGTACCTCACAGTGGTTTCGGCCTTGGCATCGAACGTGTGCTTATGTGGATGTGTAAACTAGATCACATCCGAGACACCATACCCTTCCCCAGGGACATAAGGAGAATCTTTCCCTAGAATCTTTCTTTCTTCCTTCCTGGTGATCATCCAGACGCCGAAGACTGTCGACCAGACGCCGAAGGCAAGGGATGAGAGAGCTTCAGGTATGGCGACAGCGCTCCAATGAGGAATCCAGACAAGGGCGGAGATGACTCCAGCCACAGCTGAAATAATGCTTAATTTCTTCATGTTATTCCGTGCCATGTAAGCTGCTAAGACAAGTGTGCAGAGAGGTAGAGAGGCGAAGAAGGCGACGGACAGGTAGTAATGGATGGCGCCGGCTGTCTCAGGAAAAACGCCTATACCCATCAGGAAACCTGCGACAGCCAAGCTTAGCACAAACCCGGCCTGACCAACGATATCACCCTTTGTGACCTCGTTTATGCTGAGCGAGAACGTCATCATAACTGCGGCCGTCATTACCAGCCCACCGTTGAAGATAGCGGCCGTCAAGCCATCTACCCCCAGGTCACTGAGTGCGTTCCCGGTCCAGCTGAACCACGAGGCGGTACGGATAGCGAGGAAGATCATAGTGAAGCCGACGACAGGGGCGAGAATACCTGAGACGCCGAAAAGCTTGACAACCTTGATGTTCATATTCTCTCTAATGTAATCAAGGGTTTTCAAGTGTTATGATAAAAAAGGGTTTGTTAGTCTCGGTATATCTGAAGTCCTCGTGACTCAAGGATATCAAGGAAACCAGTTTTCTCTAGCGCCTTCACCAGTAGATATCCCACGCCTGCGATTGCTATGATGCTGCTCAGGGTTATGCTGATAATCATAGCAAGCCAGACGGGGAGGATGAATCCCATAATGTCTGGTGGAGGGAAGTAAATCCAAAGGTAGCCTCCGACTATGCCGCCTATAATGAGAGAGCCTGCCAAACACGCGACCATTAAGTTCTTTTTCAATCTGAATATCAGGTAGGCTGCAATTAGATTTGCCAATGTTCCAAACACGACATCCAAGGGACCTGTAAAGTGCATGAAGTAGACGTTACCTATGAAGGCTCCTAGAGATACACCGAACACGGCTGGCAATCCCAGTATCGCCGCCAGAGGTATGAGACAGTCGGCTACTCTGAGCTGGATAGGTCCAAAGGAAATAGGGGCGAGTACTATCACGAGGGCTGCGTACAGTGCAGCTATTATGGCTGATAGACTGATCTCTCTCACGTTCACTCTATTTACCTCCCTACTCCGGGGTTTGTAAGGCGGAACGGGTGGGAGGCCCCACTCACCCGCCAACAGCCAAGAGAAGGCAGGTGGAATATATCACTTCCTCTTAATCGTGTTGAATTCAAACACTAAGCTAGAAATACCCCCTCCAACTATCCCCTAGCATAATGAAGGTTCTTGCCATCTCAGGTAGCCCCCGTGTGGATGGGAACACGGATCACGCCATTAAGGTAGCCCTTGAGGTCATCAAGGAACACAGGCCAGAGACCAAAACAGAGTTCATTCAGATCACCAACCATCGTATCGAGCACTGCAGAGGCTGCAGATATTGCATGACCCACCTCGAGTGTGCCATCAAGGATGACGACCTAGACCTACT
>DAOVCM010000171.1 GCA_030670015.1 Candidatus Bathyarchaeota archaeon | reverse complement strand
TGAGCACAAGGGGCTAGAGCCAATGCTCGAAAAACACGATCAAATCAGTAATCGCATTGCCTTTGCCATTGTTTTGGCTTCCTTAGTTGTCGGTTCTTCTCTTATTGTTCTCTCAGGGATTCCTCCTAAGTGGGATGGAATACCTATTATTGGAATAGTCGGTTTTCTTGGGGCTGGTGTAATGGGTTTTTGGTTGCTTATTTCGATATTAAGGCATGGCAAAATGTAGCCATGGGAAGAAGGAGACACCGAGGGAAAATGGAAAGATTCGCTGATTCGTATTTCCTTCACAAAATCCGGAACCGTTAGACACTGTGAAAAGCATGCGCAATTGTCCATTATGTTCAGTCGAGGTCACAATATCTTGGATTGTTGGACAAGTTGCGTTCTGGCTGATCGTTTAAATTTCAATTATTACGTCCATGCATTCATCCCGATGTCTCCGTTATCAGTTTCCTCTCAAAGGTTGTAACTACATTCCGCACGCCCATAGACGGAGCTATTTGTGGAGTATTGACAGTTACATAAATAGGACTATAATTTAAATTACCCGGAGTTAAAGAAAACGCAAGGAGGCAAAAGATGTCTGAGAGAATACTTATTCCGTTGGATGGCTCTAAATTAGGTGAAGCTGCTCTGCACTATGTTGAGGGAACGTTCTCTAGACTGGCACCAGGGGAAAAGGTGGAAGTTATTCTATTCCATGCCGTTACAGCGCTGAAACACGATGTTGATGTTCGTGGTGGGGGAGTAGGTGGTACTATCACGGTCCCCTATACTGAGAGTGAGTTGGAGCAAACGAAGAGTGAGACTATGGAATATCTTAATGAAGTTGGGGAAGGCTTAATAAACAAAGGAGCTACTGTTATATTTAGAGTTGCGGTAGGCCAATCTCCTGCAGAAGAGATTATTAAAGCTGAAGAAGAAGTCAACGCTGACCTGGTGGCTATGTCAACACATGGACGATCTGGTATTAGTCGTTGGGCTTTCGGTAGTGTTACTGATAAAGTACTGCGAGGAGGTAAGGTACCCGTATTGATGGTGAGAGCAGGGTAAGGATATACAACAAGTACCTAGCTTATCTCTATCCTAAATTGTCCTAACCACCTTCCGCACGCCCAAGGATTAATCTTTCCTCACCTGTTAACAAGCTTTATTTCAAAATATAGCCATTTTTTCAGCTTGCTCTAACGGATTTATACTTTCAGAGTTCCATCCGCCAATCACACATTTTGACGTCTAGTTTTCTGGTTGAACAAAGTCCGTTCTGTCACATTCTGGCTTATTGTGTAGCCGATTATAACACTAGTATCTCATTGGCTTACCTTGGGCTCAAGCTATAGCTGTAATCGTTCTATCTATCACCATCTCCTGCTGGTTTTGAGAATACGTTGAATGGAGTGGGAAGTATAATCCCTACCACTTTTCCTGAGCTAATCTAGCAGTGAGCCAAGTTCGCAATGGTTCATCCAAGACACCGAGCTTAGACTCAATCCACCGAATATCTCCGCTTGATAAAGCTGCTTTCTCTTCAGATGTTAGGTCGTAGTCTTTAAGTGCTTCGGCAGGGTCTTCGGCTAATCTTGCCAAAAAATGGCCATCATCTCTGGCCTTAGCTAGCACGGCTAATAGAGCTCTACCTCCCCTATCGAGTAGAGCCGGTTCCTCTAGCTTGGCACGGATTAACTCCTCTATCTGGACGCGGACAGGTTCTATTAGCGGAACAGGAGTTGGCTCCTCCAGCTTGATACGACGCAGAGGTGGAATAATTGTTTTCACCCAGGGTCTTACCGCGACTAGTTCTGCTGCTCGTTCACCGCGTAGGTAAGCCAGCCAGTAGACAGCACCTATCAAGATACCACCACCGATAATATTACCTATGGTCACTGGAACCAGGTTACCGACAAGACCCATCCAGGAAAGGTTTGCCACACGCAGCTATTTGATCCTGGGGTCTACCTCTTTGCCGCCGAACCGACGTACATCACGGGGGGCGTCCTTGATTCGTCTCTCTTCAATGTAAATGTCTTGGGATACTTTTCAATCAGTAGATGCAGCTGCTTGCAGCCAAATGTCCGGGGATCGAAAGCTGGATCCGATTGGCGGAGAGCAAGCCCTAAAGCCGATAAATGAATCCATTCTTCATCTTTGGCAGCCAGTTCAAATCCCTTGAGAAGAAGGGGTAACGGATCAAGTTCTTCCGACTTCTCTTTCTTCTTTCGCTTGCTTTTTGGTTTCTCGGGCTCAACCAGGTTTTCACAATATATGAACTGATTACAGGCGTTGGTGAAAGCCTCCGGGGTCTTCTTTTCTCCAACGCCGATGACAAAGAGGCCCTCTTCCCTGATTCTCGTTGCCAGCCGAGTATAGTCGCTGTCGCTGGAAACGATACAGAAGCCGTCCACATTGCCACTATGAAGCAGGTCCATAGCATCAATAATCATCGCGCTGTCCGTCGCGTTCTTGCCCTTCGTGTACCTGAACTGCTGTTCAGGCTGGATTGCATGCTTGTGAAGCTCATTCTTCCAGCTGTTCATATTGGAAGTAGTCCAATCGCCATATATCCGCTTTATCGTTATCAATCCGAATACGCTGACTTCTGCCAGTATCTGAGAGAGAAGGGCTGCCTGAGCGTTATCGCCATCGATTAATACCGCAAATCTTTTTTGCTCAGTCTGTTCCTCCATGGTACAACCCCCTTTACTTATCGATTGCCGCCTAACTATTGATTATACAGAAAAAGCCACTGTTATGATAGGACAGGGGAGATGCACGAGGGGCACGCGAGGTTCGCGCCCTTCAACGGGATGAGGGCGCTGCCCGAGGGGTAGACAAACACAAAAGGCGAAGATAATCCCCGCCTCACGTCTCGCTTCCGCAAGGCGCGTATCTTCATTGCCAGAAAGACGCCTATATACTATATACCCTCTATACATGGCGCTTTACCGGCATCCTTTCGTATTCGTTTGGGCGAGTTTTGGAAAAAGGTATCGTTTTTTTATCGTTTGTTTTATCATTTGACATAATACTGCGCTCGTATTCAGCTGCTATCTGTCTCAGCCTCTCCAGCGTGTCGTTCCTCGGGTCGCTGTCGCCGGAGAGCCAGCGGTAGACGGAGCTCTTGCCCGCGCCCAACATGTCGCCCAGCTCCACCCAGTTGAGGCCCGGCAGCCTCTGCAGCTTGCGGAGCAGCGCTATCGCCTCCCTGCTCCTCTCGGTGCCGCCCCAGAACTTCCTCACGGCGTCCACCCCGAACATCTGCTCGACCTCGCCCATGCCCACGAGGTGGTGCAGCTGGTGCTCCTGGTCATAGTACATGAACATCCGCAGGGGCACAGACCGAATATGGTATTATAACGGTAGAGGGCAGAGGGCACATGAGCACAAGGGCTAACAGTGATATAGTTGTACATAGCACAAAGCCGGGCCAGGGTTGAATCCGGCTGGAGAGCGCCATGGCCGAGGGAGAGTCGCGGTA
>DAOVCM010000042.1 GCA_030670015.1 Candidatus Bathyarchaeota archaeon | reverse complement strand
CAAAGAGTGGCGTACGAATAATGGGTATACCAGTAGAGATGGGAGTGAAAAGTCAACCAATTAACAGACAGCACCAAAAAGGTATGTAATAAATATGCAAAACAGCGCGCGTGTGCGAGTTCAATAATTAGGTTAAAAATGGTCTTAATCCTTATCTTATGATTTGAGAACACGAAAAAGGCGTACAACGACCTCTGACCTCCTTGCAGTAACCCCCCTTCTCACGCTTACAATAGCGACGCAGATCCTCGAAGGAGACAGTAACCCACCCCATGGAAGGGTTCAAGAGTGCGGATACAGCCCTCTCAGTGACACTTTTGGACAGTCCGTAGGTGAAAAGACGCCTCCCCGGGCCATTCCGGGGCTCCTTACGCCTCGCGACGAGGCCCCTATCCACCAGTTCGTCCAAGTGTTGTCTGAGAGTGTTGTGGGAGAACCCCACCTCGGAGAGTATCTGTCTAAAGGTTCTGTGCTTTCCATCTCTCAAAATGGCCAAGATACCCTTATCATAAAGTCCGTTTCACCAACTAAAAGGCGAAAGAACAAAAAAAACCATTTTTAACTATTATAGCAACATCCTAACGCGCGCTGTAGAGTTGTTGTTTCGTTTTCCGTGGACTATAATCTAGATACTGCCGTCGCGTGCTAACTGAAGGATGAAGAAAAAAACTGGAATGAGAGGGGTTATTCCTGTTTCAGGTGGGCCTGGAGGCTTTCCAGGTTTTTTTGGGCTTCGTCTACTTTTCCTTCGGCGAGTAGTTTTAGGGCTGTCTCTGCGTGTGTTGAGGCGCATCCTTTGACATCGTTTGCGTGTCTACAGGTTTTACATTCGCTCATTGTTATCTCTCCGTTGAGTTATTGACCACTATATTATTATAAAAGTTTTGATAATATTACAGTGGATATAATGGATTGTGGCTGCTCGGACTGTGGACACCACTCGGAAGCGGAACGGTTCCTTGTATACTTCAAGGCATTACACTGCCCCACTAGATGGAAGATCATCCAGATCATAGGTGAAGACCGTAAGAGTAGCGGTGAGATCTTTGAAGCGCTGACGGCGTCCAACGAGAAACTGGCGAAGTCGAGTCTCTACTACCACATCTCGGAACTAGAGAAAGCGGGTATCCTGTCACAGGACGGCTACCGAGAGACAGGGGGTGGAGCCCCCGAGAAGATGTGGAGGCTCAAGGTAAAGGAGATCAATTTCAGTTTCATAAAAAACGTTTAACAAATCAAATGTGTGTGTGGGGGTATAATTTTACCCCAAATCCAAACCCATTCTCTCCATTACTTCCATCCCCCACTAATCCTCATCTCTCCTCCACTCCCTCAATCCCTCTCTCTCACGCTCTCCCTACACACACAAACACACATACATCTTCCAGAATGGAGTAAATGTAAGTACGCGCTGGGGAAAGGCGATTTCTCGTTGAGGAATAAATGGGGGGATGGGAAGATAGCTTCGGGGATTAGCCTTGCCTTTGAACATAGATCTCAAGGTGGTATTCGCTAGGCTCGTCGGGGTTCTTGTAGCATCTCCACTCTCTGAACCCTCCCTCAGGATAGCCTGCTCTTTCGGGTGGAACCCACATCTCGATTCCACTCGGCATCGTTATCCAGTCGCGCGCGCATGCAACAACACAAATACAGCACAAACCCTATAAGTTGAAAATGAGTGCTCTATTTAAGGGTGAAAGCATGGAAAGAAAGCGTGCACTCGTTGTCATAGTCGTCATTGCGGCGCTCTTTTTCGGAGCAAGTTCGATGCTCAAACCGAAGCCCGCGACGGATTCGACGAACCCCCGGTTCAACGCTTATGTGACGTACTTTCGCCGCCAGAAAGGGTACACCGTTGAATACAGCGACTTCGACACGTTCGCAGACAAGGTTGATGAGATGTACAAGCCCGTCGGTTCTCTGGATCCTCACCCTATTATGGGGAATGTGTTTGTTAAATCTGTCAAGCTTTTCACCTTGGGGCAGGAATTCTCCGGTGGGGAACTTGAAGCGATGTGTACAAGGGCTTCATTGGATAAACCGGTGACGGTTTACTATGACGATGAGAAAAATATCATTTTCTTCATAGGAGATGCATTTTCTAGTCGTTTCTTCTACGCCGCGCGCGCGCCCGACCCCACTGCGACGTACGGCTATTACACCTCTTTTACTATTGGATAAACCTGGATGTTTTTCGGGTTCGTCTCAGCCCACACTTAAGTGGAGATGAAAGATCGAGAGCGTCATAATTCGATCGATCACTACTACTCGCTTTAGCTACAATTTCCATATTTATGTTAGAGTAATCATCTTCATATACGTGCGCGCGCACCTACTCGACACTAAAACAGTACGTGACTAGGGGGCGGGCCACTCCTTTTTCAGCAGGGACGTCATCACTAGATCGATGAATTCTTCCTTTTCGAACTCATAGTCCCTGAGCACGCCCTCCTCCTTGAAGCCCGCTTTTTCTAACAACTTCATCGATGCCTCGTTGCGGGGGTCAACCAACGCCTCTATCCTGTTCAACCTCATCTCCTCAAACCCATAGCAGAGAACTTTTGAAAATGCTTCCGTAATAATTCCCTGTCGCCAGTACATTTTCTTTAGTTTAAATCCCAGCTCCGCCCGTCTATGTTTCTCTATGTACTTGTCCAAGCCTATGTCTCCGATGTATTCAGGTTTATCCTGCGAAGTGATTATCCACCGGATCCCTTTGCCTTCCCTGAAGATTCTCCGCATCCAGTCTACCTCCTTTCTTGCTTCCAGCATAGACTTGTATGGTTCCACTCCATAGTACCTCATCACGTCCTCGTCTTGGCTGATCTTTAGGAGATGCGGGATGTCTTCTTCTACTGGGCTCCTCAAGCATAATCTTTCAGTGTTAAGCACGGGAAACGCTCTGATCTGCATGCGTGTTTCACCTAATTACAATGGTCGACGCTTATCTTTTATTGGGGGAACCTCAAGTCGTTAGAGTAAGAGGCTTAATCCCTTCCGCGGCGCGCGCGCTGGGATGGTCCTCCGAAACCAGAAGTACATGAGTAGATATCCATCTATAATTTTATCCACAATCCACTATAGATTCAGCATCTGAGTGGTTTCAAGAAAAAGATCGAATAGACTCATACTTCCTGTTTAGACCCATTTCCATGCGTACCAAACAGTCAGTACATTGAACCCCATGCTTACAATTAACAAAAATTTATCATAAGCTGAAGGGTATGTAGGCACTTGAACGAGACTAAAAACAAAAAAGAATGCGGCTACGATGATGTTTGCCCAGCGCGCGCGTTAACCTAAACGGCAGATATCTTCACAGGCGCGCATAGCTTATGGAAGTTTTTTGTAGTTCCTTGACTTGATCTTCATATGTTGGTGAGCCTTGAAGGTATTGATAATGAATGGTAGCCCCCACACTGTACATGGAGTTCACGTCACTATGCTACAACACCTCAAAGAGGGACTTTGTGAAGCGGGGGCAGAAGTCACTAGTCAAGATGTGTACAAGCTTGACATAAAGCCCTGTCTAGGCTGCTTTTCGTGTTGGAGCCACACTCCCGGTAGGTGCGTGCAGGACGACGACATGCGTACTCTCCTCTCCACTATAGCCCAGTCTGATATACTTGTGCTGGCTACACCGGTGTATGTCGATGGCATGACGGGTCCTATGAAGACCTTACTGGATCGTTATGTGCCCCTTCTGAAGGGCAGATTCGAGATAAGGGATGGTCACTGCCGTCACCCCTTGCGTGAGGGAGTCAAAACTGGAAAACTGGTATTGGTGTCAGCCGCTGGGTTTACCGAGATGGATAACTTCGAACCCCTTGTAACCCACGTCAAGGCAGCATGCAAGAACATGGGAAGAGAGTTCGCAGGTGCTATCCTCAGGCCCTATGGCTGGTACATCCCCCATCTCAAACGGAGAGGACACCCCGTAGACTCTGTGTTTGAAGCCATCAAGGCTGCGGGCGTACACCTAGCCAAGGACGAAAACATACCGGAGTACGTTCTGAATGAGATCAGCCGTGACCTCGTCACCAGAGAGGAAGTAGTCAAAGTAATTAACTCTCACTATGAACAATTTGAATGAAATACATTTTTTAGGTGTCGATACCGGTGCGCGCACACACGCATCTTCCACGTACAGTGCGATATGTAAATAAAGAGTGTGTGTGGAGCCAGGGTTAAAGCTGGGAATATTGTGAGACGCGATGACCAAGGGCGTTGATGGTCGGATCGTTTCAGCCCTCGTAGACCCATACAAGGGGTTGATAGTTCTCTCCTTCGAGAAGCTACAGCGTGTCTGCAGGCATGAGAAAGGGGGATACTGCAAGGAGATCAGGGGTAGATGTGCGCCCCAAAACAGCCCCCAAATCATAAAATAAGGATAATGATCATTTGTAAACAAATTATTAAACTCGCCCGCGCACGTTAGTCATGTTTGTTGAGTTTAAGGTTCAGGGAAAACCTAGCAAGTTGTTTATACGATTTCGATTCCAGTTGTGTGAAAAAAAATATGTTTAAGAAAAATGCATGCAGTGAGCATATTCTTTTAGTTTATGAACTTTGTTGGCTCTGTAGGGAACGGTACTTTTACCACTAGGATTTTTAGTCTTTCATCGCTTTCATTATACCAGCAATGCATGATACCCTTCGGGCTATCTATCAAAGTATCTTTCACCACATCTTTTTTCTCGTCGCCGATCTCTACTATGCCTCTTCCCTCAAGTACGTAGAAGAAGACATCAACAGGTGTAATATGTTGTCTGAGTTTTTCCCCTGGCTCTAGGGTAATGTGCATCACTGAGGCATGTTCTGAAGTGTAGAGTTTCTGGGACTTTACACCATGTGGGTTCTTTACCACCTCGGCTTCATCGATGCGAATGGTCTTCATTTTATCAATTTTATTAGATTATAGCGCGTAATATAATCTCTGCTAGTTATGGGCCTGATTTTTTCCCTCGTGTAATGTTTCATATGCTTTTTGGGCTCTTTCATTCTTGAATTTTAAAAGTTTGAACGCAGAGAATGGCTGCATTTCTGTAAATGGGTTTTTGAACCTGACACTGTCAGCGTGAAGCATGATGAAGCCCAATCTAATAGCTTCCCGTAGTGCCCCATTCTCATTGTTTTGAAAAGCATCCATAGCTTTTTTTATCTGCTCTTCCTCCACCCAGGCGCTTATTCTTGTTCTCTCGTCACCGAAAGAGAGCTTGGAGAATGATCGGGATATTCCAAAGGCCCCCTCTATTATTATTGGTGCTTCTTCTCTGTAGCCTATTCCCAGATCGATTAGACCTCTTACTATATCACTCAGATGGCTATCTGCAATATCAGCCATCTTTTGCATTTGCTCTTTTAGTATACTCTCGATTCTTATGGTGGTGAGTTTCATACCGTGTATGACAAATTGGCATATGTATATATATGTCTATTTTGTATGATAAAGGGTCATATAACAGGGGATGTGGGCCATGATAAATCCAATAATTCTCAGCAAGATAGCTCTATGGACAATAACCATAGTTGCAGCAACAATACTCCTTAGAGGAAAGAAAATTAACCGCAGGAACAGATTCGGGTTTCTACTAGCTGGAACAATTATATTTGGTTTTATTTATGGTAAGCTTTCCCCGTTAAACCCAAACCCCATGTCACTTTTAAACAATCTATTCTTGAATCTGAAGGGTGCTCCTGTGCCCGTACCCATCCAACTCTCAATCATAATGCTGTTATTGATGCTGGGTTTCGTAATCATCTCAAATAGGAGTATATGTGGCTGGGGCTGTCAACTAGGCTTACTCCAAGATGCACTCTACCGTGTTCCAACTCCAAAATTCAATGTCTCTAAAAAAGTTACAGCCATAACCCGTATACTATTCTTTATAGTATTCACAGCTTTACTCTTCTACTCTGGGATGAATATTCTGGGGTTGATGGATCCATTTGGATTATTCCAGTTATCCTTGACAACCATCAGTGGGTTAACCCTGCTATCGATAACCTTGGCAAGCATGGTGTTCTACCGACCTTGGTGTAGGTTCCTTTGTCCTTTTGGTTTAACAGGGTTGGTCGCGGAGCAGTTCAGCCTTTTCAGACCAAGGATTAACAGGGATGAGTGTGTAAACTGTATGCAATGCGTAAACGCTTGTCCTACTGGAGCTATGAAGGATTTTTTCGAAGAGAACAGTTTCCACAATGATTGTTTTGCTTGTGGAGAGTGCATCCAGGCGTGTAGAGTTAATGCATTAAACTGGTCAAGAAATCAAAGAAGCAAGTAAAAAACTGATCTACATGCGCTGAATCTTAGCAAAGAATTGCGCTGCGCACCTAGTTTTGTTAAATCAGGTTTCAACTATTTAACCAGTGAATTCCTGACGAGCATTACCCCGGATACTAAGTTGAAGAAACTCGTCGATGAAAATCTCTTCTTAATCGATTATCTACTGACACGGAAAAAAGTGCGTCGTGAGCATTGATTAAGTTATGAAGTCGCTAGTTCAAACGTAGAAGTGAAACCATGGGAGCGGGGGGTAGATTTGAACTACCAACCATGGGGTCACGATCCCCACGGCCTAGACTAACCCGACAATCACTATTCGCAAAAGCATAGAAAAGTGAACCAATCGACCAACAAACCACAGACATTCACACGGAACAATTAACCCCCGAAAAACCGCTATAAGCGGTAACTTTTATAACGAACTGGTAGCAGGGGGTAGCTCCATACTAGCGTTTATACTAGCGAGTTCAATTATCACGATTTCTTGTTAGAGGAAGCATACAATAGATGTGTTTTTTTACTGATTGCACACAGGACATTTCCAATATGAACTATCAGGCTGATCAAGATGATTCTTATTATCCCGTTTTCCTTCCAGTCCTCCAAAGTCATGCCATAATTTACATTCTTTTTCATATGCAACTTTCACGGAATCATAATAATCGTATTAAATTGTTCAAATTTCTTTTTTTTCTCCAATATGTTCTTTTACTCTTTTGTTTAGATCTTTATCCGAACGACCAACGTAAAAAACATAAAATGTTTTTTCTT
>DAOVCM010000164.1 GCA_030670015.1 Candidatus Bathyarchaeota archaeon | reverse complement strand
CCATATCTTTCAATGAGCATAGTTTTCGCGCCAAGACGGGCGGACGCTATTGCCGCAGCAACCCCGGCCGGTCCTCCACCAGCAACCACAACCTCAGCTTCATCAGTTATGGGTGTCTCCCTCTCTTTCTCAACGATGAATCTCATACCTTTCAACATCATTCTTTTACTCAGTCCATTATCTATTTTAAATTCGCGTCAACAAGATATCGTTTTAGGTGAAAATTCTTTAAAACAAGACACAGAAATATTTCCAAAACATAGGCGCGGGTGAATTCAATTAGGGTTTTTAATAGCATAAGGATGCTTACCACACGTTCTTTCAACCTCTTTCTCAGTGAATACAGCTCAAGACTCATCCAAAACCGCGCGCGTATAACGTGAAAATGAATTAAAACCATTTTACACATATTTTAGCAACATCCTAGCGCGCGCGGTGGCACTTCGTTTGGGTGTGTCTGGGAAGGCAAGGTCGATAGCCACGTTTGGATGGTGAAGAACATTGACGCAAGGATGCAATTTAGCAACGGGTTGGCGCGCGAGGCGAGTGAGATCTACTGTTTAGATGATATTTCGTAAGCACCATTCGATCATTGGATGATTCTCAATATCGTCATGAAGCATTTTCTTGGAGGGGAGGATGTCTGTATCGAGTCTCTTCTCCCCGTAAAACACATCAATCAGTCGTCTCTCCTCCAGCGTTAAGCTCTCGATGACCTTATTAGAGAACTCGATTACACGTTCGTGTACTTCGCTTTGATCATACACGTTACCCAAATGAAGCACGTTCATGAGAGACGAGTCGAACCTGATCCCACGGACCTTCCTCTCGATATCAATATCCACGAGTCTTAATTTGCCCCTCATTAGGCTGTCTAAGACCGCAGTCAACCTGAAAAGATCCCCGTTAAACTTTTCTTTGGATATTCTGTAAACGTCGAAGAGGTCCCTCGGGCTGCCTCTATAAAGCATAGTGCACCACTTGTTTCCGAACAGCTCTTCCTTGATAGGAGTCATTACCTTGAACCTATTTGCGGTTCCTATGTGATAGAAATCATACTCTTTGTCGGTCTGTAGTATTGGTATTCTCCGCATATACCCTGTCTCGATCATGATTTCATCCGGTCGGCCAACATGGTTGGTGTACTTGACTGTAAACCTACTCAATGGATATGTGGGTGTAATACTGATGGTATCCTCCGTGTATCGTTGATTATTCAGAATCGTTTTCAGGTTACTCTCAATCACGTCCCTGACATCGCCCCAGTCCTTTTCCCGATCGATGTGACGATAATTGAAGTCAATATCCACGCTGAGCCTCTCAACATCGTCGAAGTGTACAAAGGCTAGAGCGGATCCTCCATACAGTGAGAGTCTTTCCCTCATGAAAATTATGGCTGAGATGTCTTCAAGAATATCCGAGATCCGGCAGACCTTCTCAACCTGCACTGGATCAAACCCAGTCTCGGTGGCAAGCTGCTGTAAATCGTATGTCCTCTTCATCTAGATACCCCTCAGGTGTTCGTTGAAATTCACGGGAATATATAGACGCCATTTCTTATTCAGTGGCCCTTTCCTCCCTTTCTCAAGATACCGTGTATTGTCACTAACCTGTTCATGAAGAACATCCAGTGTTGCAGCCTCCAAGTGCTGATAGTAGATTGATTCGTCTCTGAGCAACTCCAACACAAACCCCACCTTCCTAATCAAGGACTGGTTACTCCACATTATGGCATAATTAACCAGCGCTTCGAAATGCATTCCTCCCAAGCTTTGAAGGCTCTTCAGGACCTCTTCCCAACCGCCAACTAACCGAGGGTGCTTGACGCACTCAATGAAAAGACGCTCCTTCGAGCACACACTGATCTCATTGCCTCGATGACTCTGTAAGATAATCCCTGTTTCCACGTCTTTGGTGAGATAAGGGGTGTACATTGTGTTTTGATACTGGAACTCGTCGAACCTGTTACTGGGTCTCACACAGACATGGACTTGATTCCTATATGAATATGCAGTCCCATAGAACTCCAGCGCAGCGTGGAATCCAATGAAGTAAACACCCCTAATCTTCGAGGCCACGAGGAACTTGTCAGCGGTACTGTTTTGTTGCCCAGGAACAGTCACATGGTATAGGTTCTGTCTGACCCTCCTGAGGTAGCCCTTTCGCAGTAAGGGGTAGATGAACTTTTTATAAACATAGCTGTTCCTCTGCTCCAATCCAAGTATGCGGCTAACCTCGCCCACCATCTCACCAGTGGTCACCACGTTCCTATTCGAGATAACCTCGACAAGCTCCTCCCTTACCAAGTTTTTCCACCTTGTTTAATGAAACCACCCAAATTTGGGGATATTACTTTAATCATTCTAAAACATCGGTTTTATATAAAGATTAATAAAACATCCCTCAACTGGGGATGATATGTTATACAAAGTAAATAAATTTTCCTTGCTTATTTACCCGATTTATATATCATTCAATATTTGTACCAAATGAGTGGGTTTTTATTAACCCTTTGAGGACCACTTCACTCAGCCCATTTTCTGTCGGCGAGGTAATCCTTGACCAGCTTCACCAACTGAGTGATCTTGAGATTCTCATCGGCGATAACGAGGACTCCCTTTTCATCAACGACTCCGACCGTCTTACCGACTTTACCAGCCTTATCGACTTTACCGATAACGATCTTCGCCTGCGTCTTCTTAGGATAAATCCAGAGCACCGATTTGCGCCGACCGACAGTGAACAGATGACAGTTTTGCTTTGGGTTTACTAGGTCAAGACTCATTTTAGTGACTCCGGGGATTTTTAACACCGCTTCTGAGATCTTATTTAAGGCAGCAGTCGTTTTTTCGGGTGAGGCTATGACTCTCCGTTTTGAATTGGAGAAAAAGGGTGATGGGGAAGGCTGGCTGTCTATGCTCGGGAATTATTCTTTCCACTGCTCGTTCGAGAATTCAATTGCATGAAGAATCTTTTGTTTGAAGTCGTTGTCCTCACATTCGAAGGTGTACATCACGAAGCCGTCGAAGGCGAAGAAGTGCATCCTTTTCCTGTGGTAGATTATCTGGGGCTTGGCTATCTCAACCAGTTCAAGGAACTCTCTTTTCCCGAACTTTACACGGTACGAGCTGGTGTGCTGTGTTGCCGCCGCCGCTATTAATGGTGTTGAAGCTGCCATTTTTCATCAACGTTTGGTATATCCCTTTTTGAATGATAAAAAGGATCTGTAAAACGAATGTAGAATTTTGAATATGGACATTGAGAGATAAAGATTTTTTTAACTGGCTCTATATTAAGGTCGCTATCACCACGCGCGCGGGGCTTCCTTGAGCCGGAGGATCTGGGAATAAATATTCACTTATCCCAGCCCCGATCCTTGAGTATCTGAAGATATAAGATAAGAATAATATAGCTGTATACTGAGCAGAGAAGGAGAACCTATAGTGAATACTTCAACGAAGACGTTACCGGAGGGATATATCCAATCCGATGAAATTAACCTGAAAAAAAATAAGAGATTGGCTCTAAAGCTGAACATCGCTGGGCTTTTCGTCTTCGTCTTCAG
>DAOVCM010000030.1 GCA_030670015.1 Candidatus Bathyarchaeota archaeon | reverse complement strand
TCATAAAAAACTTCGAAGCCACTGTAAAGATCCCTGGGCTCCTCGTCATTGACACTCCAGGCCATGAGGCCTTCGCCAACCTACGCAGACGGGGCGGTTCAGTCGCTGATGTCGCCATCCTCGTCGTGGACGTGATGCACGGTTTCGAGAACCAGACTTACGAGTCCCTTGAGATCCTTAGAACGAGAAAGACGCCCTTCATCATAGCCGCCAACAAGATCGACCGCGTTGACGGCTGGAAGAGCACGCCAGATGCGTCATTCATGGCTTCCTATACGAAGCAGGGGCCCTTCGTCAAGGAAGACCTAGATGGGCGTCTCTACAACATGATGGGTACCCTCTCAAGGGAGGGCTTCCACTCGGAGCGCTTTGATAGGGTGCGTGATTTCACCCGAAACATTGCGATTGTCCCTGTGAGCGCCAAGACTGGGGAGGGAATAGGCGAGCTCCTCGCCGTCCTCATTGGTCTTACACAACAGTATTTGACAGAGAAGCTTGAGGTCACAGAGGGGCCGGCTCTTGGCACCGTACTAGAGGTGAAAGAGGAGGTCGGTCTCGGCACGACAATAAACGCTATCATCTATGAGGGTGTCCTCAATAGCCAGGATATAATTGTAATTGGAGGAAAGGATGGCCTTATCACAACCGGCATCCGAGCTATACTTCTACCTCAGCCACTTGACGAGATCAGGGACCCCCGGAAACGGTTCAACGTAATAAACGAGGCTCCAGCTGCAGCAGGCGTCAAGATTACGGCTCCTAACCTAGAAGACGCCATCCCCGGCTCCCCTCTTATAGCGGTCGGAGGTGAGATGACCCTAGAGCGTGCCTTAGACGAGGTCTCAACTGAGCTAGAGAGGCTGCGGATATCAACTGATAAAGTCGGTGTTATTCTCAAGACTGACACCTTAGGGTCCCTAGAGGCTCTCACCGAAAGCCTCAGGACCCGGAACATTCCCATCAGACTCGCTGACATCGGAAATATCTCTAGGAGGGAGGTGATGGAGGCTCTCTCTGTCAAGTATGAGGAGCCACTCTATGGCGCCATCCTCGCCTTCAACGTGAAACCGCTACCTGACGCAGAGAGGGAAGCCCTAGACCAGCGTATCCCCATCTTCAGGAACGACATCATATACAACTTGATGGATGAATATGTTAAGTGGATGGAGGCCGAGAGGGAGGCCAAAGCCCGGAAGGAGTTCGACGCCTTGATCAAACCGGGGAAGATCGAGGTGATGGAGGGCTTCGTCTTCCGCAGGGCGAAACCTGCCATCTTCGGCGTCCGGGTGTTGAGCGGGAGTATAGCCTCCAAAGTTTACATGATCAATCTGGAGAGTACGCGTGTAGGGCGTATCACCCAGATACAGGACTCAGGTGAACCTATCCAGAGTGCCGAAGAGGATAAGGAGGTGGCCATCTCTATGCCAAGGCCCATTGTAGGTAGACATATAAAAGAGAGAGACATCCTCTTCGTAGACGTTCCTGAGAAACACGCCAAGCTGCTGAGGGAGAAATACTCCCAGCGCATGACAGCGGGCGCAGTCGAGGTGCTTCAGGAACTCGTTGAGATCAAACGGAAGAAGGACATACTCTGGGCAATATAGGTGAACTTGATGCCGGTACTTATAATCTCAGACCCCGAGACGGGGAAGAGCCAGAAGGTAGAGATAGAGGACACCCAGATGTCCCCTCTCTTAGGAAGGCGGATAGGTGAAACCATGGACGGGGTGATAGCTAATCTCCCGGGCCACAGGATCCAGCTCACAGGTGGCACTGATAGGGATGGGATACCAATGCGTCCTGATGTCCACGGTGGCGTTAAGGCTCGAATCATCCTGAGCGGAGGCGTCGGGTTTAAGCCTAAGAAACGGGGCGAAAGGAAGCGTGTCACAATCCGGGGGAACATGGTCTCCACTGACACCACCTTCCTCAACTTCAAGATCGTTGAGAAACCCAAGGTACGGAAAAAGTCGAAAACAAAGGAGCAAGAGTCCCAGAAAGAAGAGACTGATGAAGAGGATAGATAGCATTTAAATTACGTCTTCATGGTCTCTTACCCTACATCTCAGCCACATGTTTGATGATGTTTTTTCTATGTTTGTGATGTTTCTCCTCTGACGAGCTTGATAAAGTCCTCTTCACCCTCGGAGTAGCCCGAGGCAATGATTACATCACCGACCTGGATCACCATGGAAGGTCGGGGGCGTATCCACCGGTCCCTCCGCCTGATCACGAGGACCCACATCCCCGTCTCCTCAGCGATCCTAGCCTCCCTTAGGGTCTTCCCGACGATGGGCGACTTTTCCGATATGACAACCCGCTCCACCGTCTCCTCGGCGTCTTCGATGACCATCTTCAACACGGGGTGAGGCTCACCACTCCGGATGACCACCTCGGCTATCTCAGCAGCTGCGTCGGCTATCCTCTCTGTCACAACCCCCATCCTGATGAGGCCGAGGAGCCCCCTCGCTTCTTTTGGCTCACCACGACCTGAGAGGACGAGGAGCTCGAACTCCGTGTGTAACTTGTCCACCTTATCCTCAAGCAGCAGCACCTCCTCTGCGAGTGTTCTGCTGTTCATTAGGAGAGCGGAGTAGGCGAGGTCCATCATCATCTCGGAAGTGTCCTTTAACTCCACAAGATCGTTGCAGATCTTCTCGAACAGCAGCCTATCCTCCGTCAAGGTCCTTGGTCTCCCCCTTTGCTGCCCTCGCTAGCTTTCTCAGTCCTGAGGCAGTCCCCCTCGCTAAAAGTACATCTTCAGGCAGAACAATTTCCTTCTCAGGCTTAATCATCCAGTGTCTGCCCCTCCTGATGGCGATGATGTCAGCACCTACCTCTGCCGCCAGGTCAAGGTCATCCACGGTCCTCCCTGTAATGAAGGAGTCATCGGAAACCTTGACACGGACTAGGTGCTCCTCAGTCCGCTGGAAGACTTCCCGGACGATAGGGTGGATACCGATGTCGTTCAAGACGATGCCTGCGATGTCTGCGGCGGCGTCTGAGATGCTGTTCGTGAGGGATCCCACCTTTGCCACCCCTGCAAGAGATTCCGCGTCGTCTTTGTCTCTGGCGGCTAGCATGAGGTTCATGTTAAGGATGTAGACGAGTGTATCCATCTTCCTCTCTAGCTCGATGACCTCCTCCGCGAGCTCGCGGTTGTTGAAGAGAGCGGCGGAGTAGGCGAGGTCTATCATGAGCTCAGAGATGTCCTTCATCATGATCAGGGTCTCACGGACCGATATAGGGGTGTACTCCACTCTCTCGACTTCGCTCATAAAACAAATACTCCGGTGTCGATAGGCGTCACGATACACGGCACACCTTGCGGACTAGATTATCCTACCTATGAACCGCTCTTAACCTTTTCTAATAAAAGAATAAGGACTAGATATCGCGGAGTGCTTCTCCCTCCATTTCATCTGGAATCGGGAGATCCATGACCTTCAATATTGTAGGGGCTATGTCGACGATATTCAGGTCTTCCTTCTTGCCACTTAGATCACTCTTCGGATCGTAGTAGATATAGAGACCCATCTTATCGTGGACAGCGTCGTCTGGGCCTGTGTCGTTCTCAGGCAGGTAGATGTTACCATGGCCCATCGTCCCGGCTGATCTCCAAGATAGATCGTCAAAGTAGACCATAAGGTCCGGTGGGTCGCCCTTGCACTCAGGGTAAATCTCAAGAGGTACTAGCACCTTTGTATCCCACTCCTCGCCGTTCGGACCCCTGATGCTGAGAATCCGGTCAGTGATCTCATCCCTGACTTCCTCAAAGTCCTCTGGAGCGACAAAACCTTGTTCCTCCCTTCCCTTCACGTTGAGGAAGATCCTGGCATAGTACCCACCCCACCCCCAAGCTACCGTGTTGTCCCAGTCTACAACAGCATCCTCCAGCCTAACGACTCCATGCACGGGGGTCTTTAGCTTCAGGAAGCCCTGTTCTTCGAGCCAGCTGTTGATACAGAAGGCGCCCTTCATGGGTTTCCCGCCGTGATCTGAGGCAACGATAACGACCGTGTTTTCATCTATGATCTCAAGCAACTCCCCAACCTTCTGATCGAGGTAGATGTAATATTCCTCCATCACAGTCTCGAACTCGTTCCCTGGCTCATGGAGGTGGTGTGTCTCGTCGAAATACCTCCAGAAGGCGTGGTGGACCCTGTCGAGGCCAATCTCGACGAACATGAAGAACTGCCAGTCCCGTGTTCGCATCAGATGCTTCACAACCTCGAAATGCTTCTCCGTCATGTCGAAGATGTTCTTGATGAGGTTGCTCTTGTCGTCGATACGGAACTCTACGTCGACAGGGTATTCCCCTACGAGCTCCCTTATCTCGTCCTTTACTTCCTCAGGGTAGGTGTAGTTCCTGTTGGTATCCGGGGTGATGAAGCCGCCGATCATCCACCCTTCAATGGGATAAGGTGGGTAACTGGGTGGCACTCCGATGAGGCAGGATTTGCCCCCAGCCTCGGCAACATAATCCCAGATCCTCTTCACCCTAACTCTCCTCGAAGAGGCGATCCAGATGTCCTTGTAGGAGTTCTCCCTTCGATGGCGGAAGCCGTAGAGGCCGAGGGACCCGGGGGACCTGCTTGACGCCATAACGGTCCACGCAGGGATGGTGATGGGGGGATCGCTGCTCTCCAGCTTCCCGTAGATACCCCACTGCATCATCCTCTGGAAGTTGGGCAGCTTGTCTATGAAGCGGTTGAAGAGGAGGTCGGGAGCTGCGCAGTCTAGCCCTATCAGCAGAATCTTCTTCATCTTGATCAACTCACGAAGGGCTCTGGGTACTTGAGGATGATGTCGACTACCTCGGGGCGCATCAGTTTCTCAGATGGGCGTTCACCTTTCATGAGGAGTCGACGGATCTCCGTGCCACTAAAGTTGATATGGTCCTCGGAACCATGTGGGCAGACCTTGTCGTTCTCAACCCCCCCGCACTTCTTACAGTAGAAGAAGCTGCGGAAGAAGAGAGGATTGATCCCCAGGTCGGGGTACTCGTCAAACTTCTCCTGAGCCTCGTAGGGGCCATAGTAGCCACCGACGCCTGCATGGTCCCGGCCGACGACGAAGTGGGTGCAACCGAAGTTCTTCCTGACAATGGCGTGGAAGATGGCCTCCCGGGGTCCAGCATACCTCATTTCCATCTCTAGGGTCACAAGGGATGCCGCGTTCCTCATATAATAGTGGTGGATGAGGGCCTCGTAGGTATCTATTATTACCTCGTCCTTGAAGTCACCTCTTTTCTTCCGTCCGATGAGGGGGTTAACGAAGAGGCCATCTACGAATGCCAGTGCTGTCTTCTGGACATACTCGTGTCCGATGTGGGGGGCGTTCCGCGTCTGGAAGCCAGCGACTGTCCTCCACCCCATCTCCTTGAAGAGGAACCTCGTCTCCTTCGGCTTCAGCCTGTACCTTGGGAACTTCCCCGGAGTCTCGTTAAAAAGGTCGACGTTCCCGCCAAGTAGGACTGGCTCCATCTCGCCTGTCTTAGCAACTCCGGGATGTTGAGTGTCCAGTGTTTTGTAAATATTCTGAGCATGCTTCTTCTTGTCGAGAGCGTATTTGTCCTCAATGTGGAGGATGGCGAAGAGTTTTCTATTATGAGAGAGTGCTACGTCGTCTTCCTCACCTATCTCTGAGGCCATCTTCTCTGATACATCCAAGATGATGGGGAATGGCCAAGGCAGGTCGTCTTGAAGCCTCCCCTTCTCCAAGACTGAGAGGTAGTCGTCCCTCATGAGGGGGCCGGTAAGGGGGCTGAAGATGCCGTAGGCGATGCTCTCAAAATCTTTCTGCTGCTCAGTTGAGACAGGTATAGTGACGAGTTCAGCCGCCTCCGCTTTGATGCAGGGTCGCTTCTCCTCGGGCACTAGTCTGTCAATGAGTCTTCCACCGTGTGGTGGTAGCATCTTCTAACCTCACTCTATGTAGCCCAGTCTCCGGAGGCGCTCCCTTATAAGCTCCTCCTCCTCTTTACTGTACACAGGCTCAGCGGGGAACTCATTCTCCAGCTTCCTTATCACATACTCCTCAACTGACGAGAAGCTCGTGCCCTCAATCTTCTCCTCAATTTTACGAAATAGATCACCAGGAACCTGTACAGAGACACTATTTGATTCCTTTTTAGTCATCGAATTCACTCTGAATCATTTGCTATTCTCGCCCCCGTCTTAAATCTTTTTACTTTATAGGGGTATATCAAAATGAACTCGGATTCTAATTCTGGATAGGAGGTTTTTCGTGTATTTAGTAGACTCATTTACGGTGTTTAATTTCAACATTCTTCTGCGTATGCATCGATACACTCCCAAGATTTACCTCCTCAAGAGGTGAAGGTTAATTTTTAGGGCTCTCCTGGTCGACCTGTTCTCTTTTTTTCTTACCACATCTCATCTTTCTAAGGTCGTCTTCGGGAAGACTGGTTTGTCACATTGAAGACCTAGAACATGCGTATTTGAATAACGTACCCTAAGGCGTCTCGCAAGCCTCACCTTACTACCTTTCGGCTTCAACACTCTAAATGAGAGTTGGTAAAGACCCTCCGCTGGACCTGTCGCCGTCTCCAGATTCCTCCCTAAGCCTATAACTCCTTTGTATGAAGAGAGACATAACAATAAAATGAAGGTTAAACGCACACATCAATCGTTAATATATTCACCGATTTCTATGAGTCATTATCTACCCCTAATTTCCTCATAAACGTATATAAGCCCAGACTTTACAAGTACGATCGCCAGTTACAAGGGGAGATCGGACATCGTTAGTATACCTGCTCAACCTGAGATTAACATTGGAACAATCGGTCATGTCGACCATGGTAAGACTACCTTGGTTCAGGCTCTGACAGGTATTTGGGCGTCTCGCCACAGCGAAGAGCTGAAGAGGGGCATTACCATCAAACTGGGGTACGCGGACGCCACGGTGTATAAATGCCCTGACTGCGAGGAACCGGAGTGTTACTGCACATCTCCAACCTGTCCCAAATGTGGCGCGGAGGCAGAGTTCCAGAGAGCGGTTAGCTTCGTGGATGCCCCAGGCCACGAGATTCTGATGGCAACGATGCTTAGCGGTGCAGCAGTAATGGATGGGGCTGTCCTCGTGATTGCAGCCGACGAGTCATGTCCTCAACCGCAGACCCGTGAGCATCTAGCGGCCATTGATATTGTAGGTCTGAAGAATATTGTCGTCGTCCAGAACAAGATCGATATAGTGACCAGAGAAGACGCCATCCGAAGCTACAATGAGATTAAGAGGTTTGTGGAAGACTCGGTGGCTGAAGATGCTCCCATTATCCCCGTCTCCGCCCAGCACAACGTAAACACCGATCTCCTCATCCAGGCAATGCAGGAGTACCTGCCTACTCCCGATCGAGATCCCTCAAAACCACCTCGGATGTTCATCGTGAGGAGTTTTGACGTGAACAAACCGGGCACATCCATCGAAAAGATCGTTGGCGGGGTGGTAGGTGGTTCCATATTCCAGGGGAACTTCAAAGCAGGCGATGAGGTCGAGATCAGGCCTGGTCTCCCCCTCAGGGAGAAGAACAGGTTAAAGATGCATGAACTCTACACCGAAATAACAAGTCTTCACACAGGAGGTGGCTCCGTTAAGGAGGCCCTTCCAGGTGGTCTGGTTGGCGTCGGAACCCTGCTCGATCCCTCCTTAACAAAATCAGATGGATTGGTCGGTAGCCTTATTGGCAAGCCTAACACCCTTCCACCCGTCCTTACCAACATCAGCCTAGACATCCAATTATTCAACACTGTTATAGGAAGCCGGGATATGGCGAAAGTCGCTTCCGTTGCGAAGGGTGAGAGTCTTCTACTCAACATCGGTACAGCCAAGACAATGGGAGTGGTTTCAGCGGTCTCCAAGGACTATTTTGAGGCCAAGCTGACTATTCCC
>DAOVCM010000045.1 GCA_030670015.1 Candidatus Bathyarchaeota archaeon | reverse complement strand
CTTCGCGTCTGGAAATGTCCGAAGAGCCACCTCCTCCTCTGGTTCACATACTCCCTGAGATTCGAGGGCATAACATTGTAGGCTCGAGCTCTCTCCGCGTACTTGATGTACCCCTTTCTCCTAGCCATTATCGATATATAGGCGTCGTCAACTGCACTCTCCTCAGGGATCCTCTCGACTATCCCTTTCCTCATAGCCATGAACTCTCCGCTGCAGTGGGCGGCTACTCCCATGTCGTTGAGGTTCTTCATCAGCCTCCCCCATATCCTGTAGGTCATGTCCCCGATGTAGCCTATGAGGCCACTGACGCGAGCCTTCGGGTGCTGCACGGGTTGTCCGCTGACGACCGTCACACCCGGGTCTCTGAAGGGTAGCAATAGATGGTATAACCCGTCTTCAACGGGTTGGACATCCGCGGGGATGAACGTTAGGATGTCTCCCCTAGCCACTTTCAACGCCTTGTTCAGAGCAGAGGCTTTCCCTGTCCTTTCCTCCTCCTCAAGGAGTTTTATCCTGGGATTCCGTGACATGTGCTCCATCGCTATGGGCACCGTTCTATCCGTGCATCCTGAGGCAACAATGATGATCTCGTGCTCATCTACCTCAGGCGGTAACAGTTGCAACGATAGATTTTTCAGCAGTTCTCCGATTCCTTTCTCCTCGTTATAGGCACAAATAATGGTCGATAACATCATCCTTTCAGTAACCCCTCCCATTCTGAACGCAAAATTCCCTTCAACATTTCCTCAGTGCAATGGCCGTGGACAAAAGCCGAACCCTTACTGGCGATATCGTTTAAGGTCTGAAGATCGTCTAAAATCGTAATAATTTCCTGTGCAGCCTTATCGTAATCTTGAGATAGGAGAAATCCAAATGTTCCTCGTAAAGGCGTATTAGCCGAAGATTTGAAAGCTGCTACAGCGGTTTCGCATGCTAGGCTCTCCTGAATTCCTCCATCGAAGAATCCGTCGACGTCGTACAGTTTTAAAGGTACGAAAGTTAAGCTCGCCTGCTGGTAAAAATCTGGAATTCTGACATGCGGGACAAATCCTGTAAACTCAACTTTATCATCGACATCTAGTTTCGACGCCAGCTTTTTGTACCGAGGTAAACCACAGCCGTCCCCTACTATGGTCAGCTTGAGATCTCGATATGTAAGCAGTTTCTGGAGTAGAAACAGGAGCATAGCTGGGGTTTTATCAGCATACCCTTTTAGAAGTGCTGGCAACCTTCCAATATAAGCTAAGTTTTCATTATCACTCTTTGAACCTGGCTTGAATACCTCGGGATTTATTGAAGGCATAGGGACCTTGACGATATTATCCATCATACCTAGTTTCCCGTAAACTTCCTCCTCAGGCCTGTAACTGTAGAAAATTCGGTCAACCAACCTGAGCTTGTGAAGACATGATAGATAGGGGATACGCCGCCACCAATTCTCGTGATAGCAATGCAGCTGAGTAGTAAGAGGACATTTTATCCTCTTCTTTATTAGTGAAGAAAGATAGGCGAACGAGAAAAGGTAATAATCATGGAAATGGATCAGGTCCGGTTCATCTTTTTCTAGCTCTGTTATAATTGCACGTGGATTGTGATCATTTCCAAATCGTATCAAGGGAGGGAACCTGAAACTTACCGGGAAGACCTTGATTACACCCAGATTTTTTATGGTGTATACCTTTTTTTCCCTCACTGACTCGTGAAAACAATATAGATATGGTTCCCAACCAAAGCTCTTACAAAACTCCAAATATTTTTTTGAGAAATGAAATCTACTCAATTTTTCTTCTAAGGACCAGCCACTGAAACGCTCGTCATGAAGCAACATTGTGACTATCCTTGCCATATGCCCCTCTCCTTGAACGAATACCAGTACAGTATGGCCAGCCATGAGAACGTCAGTAAGCTCATTGATATCCAACGAACGTACCCTAAAGGACCGTTGCAGAAAGCGGTTGCGACATTTAGTGTCCGAGGTTGAATTATCCAGAGGAAGCTTGTAACGGGAACATGGACAATAATAAACGCTACAAGAAGAATCCACAAAATATGAATGGTTCGCCACTCTCTCTGTTTCCCACTTAGGACGACAGTTAAAATAAAAAAAGAGAGAAGGAAGATTAGATTTTGTTCGGAAACCCAGAAACGTGTTGAAAAAAAAGCTAAGCTAGTTAAGAATGAGTAGTTTACTATTGACTTAAAATGGATTGTATTTGATTTAAGGAAAACATAAACATAAGTTGCTAAACAGACGCCAATCCACAAATAGTTAAGGAAATTAAGTGGTTTGATTCCCGGATCTACTAATCTTAGAACATTATACAAGTTAAACGGGCTTGCTGCGCCATAAGTGTAATCATTTCCCCCCTCATAATAAAAATTGGTTGTTGTCATATGCGATGTAAGTGCACAATATAAATTTGATAAAGGCCAACCATAAATAAACATTGGTATAAGTGTACCCAACACCAGTAAACTTAAAACGATAAATAAATAACGGGATGTTTTATGTATTGAGTTAAATTTTTTAATTATGAAAATAGCGTATAGGGGAATTAATATGATTACATAAGGTTTAAGGGAAGTAGCAATAGACAATGATACTGCAGATAAATCACTTCTACTAAATAATGTGTACGCAGAAATAATTGAAAATAAAAATACCAGCATGTCAAACATACCCCATACAACACCAGCGATTATAATAAATGGACAAAACTGGTAAAAAAGAAATACTTTTGATGCGATATCTGTGTTAACTTCTCTCTCTATAATTTTGTAAAGGACTATACTAACAACGATGTCTCCAACTATTATTGGTAACTTTAGAGTGAGGATGTATAGATAGATGTTGTTAGGGGATAAAATTGAATAAAGTCTATATGCTGAGCCTAATACTAAACCCCATAAAGGAGGATATCCAATTCCATAAAAGGAGCCAGTTAAATGTGGATGTGATACCTCCGTAAAAATCGTCTGCAATACATACTTACCATAAGGGGTTATCCCATTTGCTACAGCCCATCCAACAGCCATGAATATACGTAGATCATATGGATGTCCAAGAAAAGGAGCTAAAAATAAGCGAAGTAGCAAGCCTAAAATAAGAGCGGAAAACAGAAAGGGATTTCCTATGAATATGCTTTTTACACTATCCCATTCTCTTCCTACGAACCCGAAGAAAGAATAAATAATATTCTTAAAAGAAATCTCCATTTTATTAAGGAGATGATTATCCACCATTTTTACTGGTTGATTTTTAAATAAGAATATTAATTACCTTTCAGGACCATAAATAACTAGTTATAATATGTTTCCCAAATACATGATATTAAACCGTTATTTTTTCTTCGTGTAAAGTGTATTTTTAAGACCCGAAGCCCATATTGTATAATCCAATATCCACAAAAGGTTATACCGTTAATTCCGAGATTAATCTTTACAAATCAAAATGATATCTTAATAAATATTGGAGAGCTTTCCTAGATCTTAAGGTCTTTAAGGAAAGCACGTATTTGGGTCTCGAATTCTTCTGGCTTGTCCTGGGGAACCATGTGAGTGGCCTCCTCAACAGTCACGATGTTCAGCTTAGGTACAACTTTTTCCATACGCTTTAGAGTATCTTCCGTGACCAACGTGCTCTCACCTCCAAGAACCATCAGGGTCGGAGTTTTAATTCGTTCAACGTAAGGCCACAGGTCTACAGCTAAGCTGGAGCGTATGGCTGCCCCAGTCGGCTTCAGCACAAGTTTTCCCTTCTCGTTTTTGACCAGGGCGTGCTTCACCCGGTTTTCGACCGCCTCGGGTGTGAAGCCAGGGTAACGTTGCCTAAAGTAATCCCTGGCCTCGTTCTCGTCGCAGAAGAAATTAGGTGGAGGGGGACGTGTTGGCCTACCGGTGAGCTCGAAGGGGGCGATGTCCACGAGCGCCAAGCCGTTAAACTCGTCTGGGTGCTTGGCTGCGAGGATCATACCCATCATGCCTCCGACGCTGTGACCGACTAGGACGTTAGGCTCGAATCCAAGTTGTCTGTAGCAGTCCCGCATAATCTCGGCGTGTTCCTCTAGGCTTACGACGTCTTTCGGGGTGTCGGAGTCTCCGTGGTCTAAGATGTCAAGGGCGAGGATCTGGTACTCTCCTTGAAGTGCCTCGGAGAGCATATCTAAGCTGTGGGCGTCGACCCCCATGCTGTGGATGAAGACAAGCTTGGGGCCCGAGCCACCCCACTGGAGATAATGGATCTTGTATCCGCTGCTTTTTAGGTACCCTTCTCTAGGTTGGGGGTTCAAGATGATCAAGGTAGACTATTATGAAGCTCCTTAAATTATGTGTCCCTAGACGAGGGGAAGGGGCTTCAGAGCCTTTGGGTGTACATCCCCGCCTGAGACTCCCATGGGGGCTCCGTCAGCCCTCCAGCAGGCTCCACCATGCATCAGCCCTGTCGATCTGTCTACAAGCACCCCGTTCATACCGCCCGCTATTCGCGGCATCACGACGACCTCGTGACCCTTCGACCTAAGTCCTTCTAGAACCCTATCCCTGAGTGCAGGTTCTATATGGAGCTTCTCACCATCAGTTCCTTGGATCCCCATTGTCCAAACCCGGGGCGCTTCAACAGCCTGCTGGATGGTCATACCAAAGTCTATGACATTGACGATTGCTTGGCAGACAACTGCGAAGATACGGGTGCCTCCCGGTGTACCGATGCACATGAAGGGCTCGCTGTCCCTTAGGATGATGGTTGGCGCCATGGAGCTTAGCATCCGCTTCCCCCCGGCAACCGAGTTGGCCTTGCCAGGTCTGGGGTCGAAGAGCGCCATGCAGTTGTTGAGCATCATCCCTGTGCCTGGGGTTATTACCTTTGAGCCAGTGAAGAGTGTCTGGGTCGCAGCTACGATGTTTCCTTCCGCGTCAATTACTGAGACGTGTGTCGTGTTTTCACTTCGTCCCGTATAGAAAGCTGGCTCACCTGGTGAGTAACTCCCAGCTACTCCACTGATCTGCATCGCCCTATCCCTAGCATACTCTTTCGAGGTCAACATTGCTAAGGGTACTGTCACTCTAGTTGGGTCGCCCATATACCGTTGCCGATCGGCGAACGCGATCTTAAGGACCTCTGTGAAGAGGTGAACATACTCCACAGTTCCGAAGCCAAGAGAGGTAACATCGAATCCTTCAAGAATGTTCAACATTTGGATGATGTGTGTGCCGCCGCTGCTCACGGGAGCCATCGAATAGATCTCATAATGGTCCCGGTATGTACCCCTAACAGGGTTCCGCATGACGAGTTTATAGTCCGCTAAGTCCTCCATGGTCAGGATCCCACCGTTATTCTCCATGTCCTCGACAACCATCTTTCCCAGTTCCCCACTGTAGAGAACTTCTGAGCCTTTCTTCGCGATCTTCCTCAGTGTCTCTGCGTACTCTGGCATCACTACACGGTCGCCATGTTTTATCGGCTTCCCCATGGGAAGATAGACTTTGGCTGTGTCCGGGAAAAGTTTCAGGTCAGTCTTGAACTCCTTTACACAGTGGGCAAGATATGGGCCAGCTCGGTAGCCGTCTCTGGCGATCCGTATCGCCGGCGTCATCACCTCATGTAAGCTGAGGAGCCCATACTGTTCGACAATGTACTCCCCTGCTTTTAGAGCCCCTGGTGTAGCAACACTTAGATGACCGATTGTGTTCTCCCTGCCTACGGTTTCGAAGAGATCTTGCCCTGGCTTGCGCTCTTTCACCGGGGTGTACATGTCCTCAGATGCTGCCTTAGGGGCGACTGCATAGTTGTCCACGGTCTCGATGCGTCCTGTATCTGCGTTCCGGATGACGAAGAAGCCATCGCCGAATAAGCTCACCATCATCGGTTCTACAACGGTGAGTGTGAAAAGGGACGCAGCTGCTGCGTCGAAAGCGTTCCCTCCTTTGGCGAGCATCTCGATGCCTGATGCGCTCGCCAGCGGATGGTTAGTGGCGACCACTCCCCTACTGGCTGTCACACCCTGCTTGATCGTAATGGCGTATCTGGATGCAAAGGATTTACTCTTCGAGTTAGATCCTCCCATATTTATCACAAACACCATTTTCGTAATCTATGCTGTAATATTAATTCATTTCCCTGAAAACCTTTAGTATCGTCTTCTCTGAGAGGCCTGAATTAGCCTGCTTTCACCATATGCTCCTCATAGTACTTCTTGGACCACTCAATGATCTTTTTGGCATCTTTGGCGTCCTCCCACCGTCTCACTTCCGTTACCTTCTCCTCAGCACGCTTGTAGTTCTCAAAGAAGTAGGTAAGCTCCCTCACAAGTGAAGGGGGAATGTCTGCTAGGGATAAAATGTGTCTGTAAAACGGATCGGTTGTCGAGACTGTGACGATCTTGTCGTCGAGGACGCCTCCGTCGACCATTTTTATGTTGGCCACGGGCCTGGCTACGGTGACGCAGCCTGTGAACGTTGGCTCGTTGATGAGGAGTACGGCGTCCAGAGGGTCACCATCGTCGTCAAGAGTATGCGGTATGAATCCGTAGTCGCATGGAAAGTATGTGTAGAGCACTCTGTCGAGCCTGAAGACGCCGCGATGGGCGTCATACTCGTATTTGTTTCGGCTTCCCTGTGTCATCTCTATTATTACATAGACCTCGTCAGGAGGGTCTGGTCCAACGGGGAAGTCCCGCCATAAATCAACCATGATCGCTAGCTAAATTGCACAGCATGAATATAGAGTTATTGAGAATGATGCGAGGCACCTATAATATGTGACTTGTAATAGGGAATTTTATCGAATACACAGTTTGACGGAAACCTCTAACGAGCAGAAAATACTTTAACAAACACTATAAATCTAGTACAGGGTTTATAGATTG
>DAOVCM010000189.1 GCA_030670015.1 Candidatus Bathyarchaeota archaeon | reverse complement strand
TTATGCTCCTCAAGGACACAGCGTATTTTATTGGTCTGTTCTGCGACCTTGTCTCGGGCATTCCTCCTCGGTGATGGAGGAATCACCTTTCCCCCTTTCATAACCATGGCCGTCGAGGCGATGGCTCTAATATCCTCCAGTGGGTTCCCTCTCACCGCTATGAGGTCCGCTTCCATGCCTCTCTCCACAGTCCCTATCAAGTCATCCATTCCCATCGCCTTAGCTGGTTTGGATGTGGCCGATAAGATGGCTTCCATGGAGGTCATGCCCCCTCGAACCATTAGTTCAAGTAGAAAAGGTAGCCGTCCCATCATGTCCAGAAACAGGTCATCTGTACCTGCCAATATCTCGACTCCGGCTCGCCTCAGACCCTCAAAAGTCTCGAACTTGTATTCAAGTGTCGTGGGATTCGGCGTTATGGATAAAACATTGCCCGCGACAACGCCAGCGTCTGCCATCTTGCGTGCTACATCCGCTCTAAAATTATGTCCCGGATACTCGCCCTCTGGCTCCAGGAAGCTGCAGTGCTCTATAACGTCGAAGCCAGCGTCCACAGCGTTAAGTATTGCCTGGGTAGCATGGCAGTGAGCCACCGCTGTTTTACCAGCTCTGTGGGCTACCTCCGTGGCACCTCTCAGCTCATCGACGCTGTAGGATGGAAGTCTAGGGTCGGTTATGCGTGTCCCTCCACCGGAGGTCATAACCTTAATGAAGTCAGCTCCTTCCTCGATTAGCCCCCTTGCAGTCTTTTTTACCTCTTCGTACCCGTCTGCTACGGCGTTACAAAAGTAGAAGTGCCCCCCGGTCATAGTTATAGACCGGCCTGACAGTAGCAGCCGAGGCGTCTGGATGATCCCCATCTCCGAGGCATCGCGAAGTTCAAAGGCCACCCTATTCCTTGTTCCTAGATCCTTAACTGTAGTAATGCCCGCGTCGAGGACGGACCGGGCGTTGACGACTCCTGTTATCAGGAGATGGGCGTCTGAGTGTGCGAACATCTCTTCGTAGTAGCTTCCGGCCCCGACTGCGAGGTGTACATGGGAGTCGATCAAGCCGGGAAGGACGGTCAATTCAGAACAATCTATCTCCTCCACCTCGGATCCTTCCGGCACATCAACCTCGCTTTCAACTACAACATCTCGAATCTTGGAACCCTCGACAACTATGACGGCGTTCTTGAGAGCTAGTGCACCGGTACCATCTATGCAGCCTCCACATCTTATTACCTTCAATCCAAAACAGACCCGGATACATGATTTCAAGAGACATTATCAAACTTTTGTATGTGATAGACATTTTACACGTTTCAAAAAACATGTCAATTCGAAATTTTATAAATCCTTAAACTTAGTTTGTGTGGATCAACCTAGGTGAATGTTCTTGTTTGGATGCCAGTTACTTTGAAGGTCTGTTTTCGCTTGACCTTGTAGTATTCGTTTATTAGGTAATAATAACATCTGTGCCTTTATTATGCTGAGAGATATTGAACTAATAATCTATGACCTAGATGGTGTCTTGATTGATTCAAGCGAGGGTATCTGTATCGCTTTTAACAGAGTTCTGGCTGAAGTCGGAGAAAAAAAATATCCAGAGGACAGAATAAGAGAAATGATTGGTAAACCTCTTCGAGATATGTATAGGAGAGTTTTACCTCTTGAAAGGCAGAGTTTAGTTGAATATTGCTTTAAAAGATACATTGAAGTTTTCAAAGAAGTTCCACTCAAGCATACACGTTCACTGGATAGGGTTGAGGATACACTATCTTACTTTCACAAAAGAGGGCTGAAACAAAGTCTGGCGACAACGAAGCAGTCAGAGGTTGCAGATATTCTTCTCAAATATTTGAACATAAGAAAGTACTTCGATTTGCTATTGGGATCTAATGATGTCAGACATCCTAAACCTTGTCCTGAAATAATTCATCTGACTCTAGAACGATTAAAAGTAAATAAAAGAAATGCTGTTTTTATTGAAGATACAACGATAGGTTTAGAAGCAGGTAAGGAAGCTGGAGTCCATACCATTGCAGTAACAACAGGGACTCATTCAAGAGAAAAATTGGCATATCTAAACCCAGATTACATTGTTGATAACATTAGTAAATTAAAGGAGATAATAGTTGTATAGGGGGAACATATAAGATACATTTTACTGAATACAAAGGGAAGAAAGGGACTATCACCTATACAGTTTTATAGCCTTCAACAGTTGCCTTCCACTTCTCCAGAGAGAACTCAGGATCTCTATAGATCTTCGCCGTTTCAGATTCCTTTTCAAGTAGCTTCTCAGCGCGTTCCAGGATCTCCCGCGCGCGCGGATGATGGGCCATACAGATGCCTTAGATAAAATCGGATACGATAAGTCGCCCTGGCAGTATCCAGAACACTTTGATGAGCAATATGATATCGCCCAGACTTGGTTGAATGTGTTCTCTGAGGATCCCGACAATGTTCCAAGGCGAGAGGTCGAAGCCCAGCGAAGACAAATAAGAGAGCTTGAGGCTGAGGTCAAGAGGCTACAGGCTGGGAAGGATGATGAGTTTGAAGCCCTACGGAGACGGCTGGATGAACAGGATAAGTTGTTGAAGTTACTCTATGAAAGCCTAAAAGAGGAATAGAAAGCGTGCACGGAGGACGTAGAGAATCCTCATCCCAAAGGTCGTGTCATGAATCTCTAGAAACATCCCCGCGCTGTATACGCACGCTGTTTTGTCCCGATATTTTGTTTTTATTCGTTTTCAGAATTTACGGTCCGTTTCTGGCTTCACATAACCCCTCTGTCTCCCGCGCGCGCGGAGAGGTCGAACCGGTGCTTGAGGCTTTAGTGCTGTGTTTGTGGCGTATGGAATACATGTACATTGGCCTCCAGAGACCCTTCACAGGCGTCTTCTCCCTAGTGATCAAGCGCGCGCAGCGAGGGCGAGCTTGGATGGTGTGTTAATGTCGCTGAGAACCTTGGTGTGCCAGTTAGGGTCGGGCATCGCGCGCCCGCGCGCACACTTAACTATTTGATTAAATACTCGGAAAAGGTAGTTCTGCATCCGTCGTGACGTTTAGGCCCAGCTGCTTTATCGGAGTTTCATCCCCGGAATCCATGAGATGTGTCGTATGCATCTCACAGCCCTTGAATTGATCCAATACGTTCATGCATTTACGCGCATTTGGGTCGGACATGGCGCTTGCAGCCAAGGCATCCAGCACTTCCTTGACGTCTAGAGAGGTGCTGTTCAAC
>DAOVCM010000122.1 GCA_030670015.1 Candidatus Bathyarchaeota archaeon | reverse complement strand
TGCGAAGATCATTGCAGTAAGACTTCCGATCTGGCTCAGAGAGTTTATCCTGCCTATAGATGTCCCCCGTGTGGAGTACGAGGTGTAATCTCCCAGAAGGCTGCTCCAAGCAGGCATCACTAGAGAAATGCAGATGGCCGCGCCGATGACAAAGGACATCAGCCAGATAGGTGTTCTGATGAATATGAGGGCGCCAAGAAAGATGCCATTAAGGACCCTCCCAATGAAAATGAAAACCTTCTTACCGTGTCGGTCCACGAGCCAACCCCAGATGAGCTGAAGGAGGTTGCTGCTCAGGCTCTGTATCGCCCTCAGATAGCTCATCTGGCTCACCGTGACTCCGACGGAGACAGCGAGGAGGCTGACGAACCTTCTATTCAGGCTGTCCGAGAACATCCCCGCTACCCCTGTACCGTAAAGGGCGCTGGAAGGCGTCAGCGGATTCTCCTCTCTATCGCCGCTCATCTTACCACCTCTGGACTCTCGAACTAATGGAATACACTTACAAAAAGGTTGATGGGCTAGAACTCACTAGATCAGCTGCACCGAGGACGCCTTGAACGTGAGGTAGACATCATGCCTGACGTTAAGCACCATCTCGATGAGGGACCTACGGGTGATCTGTGCAATGAGGACTTTTCCGACATCCAACTTTAACCTCACGACATTTCCCCGATCCTCAAGGCTGACAACGCGTCCCCTCAGGGAATTCCTGGCGCTCGACTCCATCTCCCCTCTTGACAGGATGATATCCTCCGGTCTAATTTGGACGGTAACCTTACCCTCCCGCCCTGTGGCAGCCCTTATTACAACATCCTCACCGATATCAACCAGGGAGACACCTGTAAAGACGTTCTCCGAACTGGCGAACCATGCCATTTCAGCCGATGGCGGTCTGAAGAGGGATGCCGATGATCCCACCTCGATTATCTTCCCTCGATTCAGAAGAACAAGTCTCTATGATAGATAATCCGCCTGGCTCAGGTCATGGGTAGCTATCACCACTGTTCTATCTGCCTCTCTGCTCAACCGCTTTATCACGTCCTTCACGCTTAAGAGGTTCTCTGGATCTAGGTTAGCTGTCGGCTCGTCCAATAACAGAATTTCGCGGTTCAAAACAAACGCCCTAGCTAGAGAGATGTACTGCTGCTTGCTTCCTGAGAAGGTTCTGACCCTTCGCGCGCCTCGAATAGATCCTCTATCTCGTCTAGGATATTTGTGTCGTAAAGGCTAGTTGTCGTGAAGACTACGAGGCTCCGTTTACCAGAGCGGGCTTGCGACTGAAGGAGATATAACCCCCCTGTCACGGTCAGGTGATAATGCTGATTGTAAGCAAGAGTATTTGATTTTATTTCATTGCGACTCATGTGTTACGATATGTCTAGACATGCATGTCGTTAGCAACTTGGGGGTTCCCGGAAATCGTGCTTTACACCGTTATGTTTCCCCATGCATAACAGTTTTTACTGGCCATACAGCAGATTGAAGGGATACAAGGATAAGGAGGATGTGGCTGACCTGGAGGAGCCCGTTCAGCTGAAGGACCCTTACGGGCGTAATATTAACAGCCTGAGGATTTCAATCACCCAGCGCTGCAACTTCAACTGCTTCTTCTGCCACAAAGAGGGGGAGCACAATCCTCACGGCGAGCTTACTACTGAAGAGATCGAGGCCATCGTATCAACCGCAGCGGATCTTGGTGTTCGAAAGATCAAGATAACCGGTGGGGAACCCCTTCTAAGAGATGACGTAGTCGAGATTGTACGTAGGATCTCTCCACATGTCGACGAAGTATCGATGACCACAAATGCCTATTATCTAGCGGATAAGGCGATCGCCCTGAAGGAAGCCGGCCTGAAACGGGTTAACATAAGCCTCCACTCTGCTTCTCCCCGTACTTTCCGTATGATAACCGGGATGGACGCTCTCGTCAAAATCAGAAAGGGCATCACAGCAGCAATCGAGTGCGGGCTTGAGCCCGTGAAGATTAACATGGTCGTCTTGAAGGGCGTTAACAGCGGGGAGATCCAAGATATGATCAAGTTCTCCCAGGATGTAGGGGTCACATTGCAGCTCATCGAGTACCAGCCACTGGAGCGAGGGGCTGAGAACTGGAGAAGGTTTCATTATGACCTTCGTCCGCTTGAGGAGGAATTGGAAGCGAGATCTGAAAGGATCGTGGAACGGGAGCTCCACAGGCGCAGGCAGTATTACCTGAGAGGCGGAGGCGTCGTCGAGGTGGTGAGGCCGATGCATAACTCTCGTTTCTGCATGTTCTGTACCCGACTTAGGATGACCTCCGACGGTCAACTCAAACCGTGCCTCATGAGGGACGACAACCTTGTCGAGATCGTCTCCCTCCTCAGAAAAGGCAAAACGCAGGATGTACTCGTCAAAGCCTTCAAGGAAGCCGTCGCCAGGAGAGAACCTTACTGGAAGGATTGACATGATGATAAAGCTAAGGTATTTTGCATCACTCCAGGAGATAGTCGGCTCAGCTGATGAGGAGGTCTTCATACCTGAAGGTTCATCCGTCGAGTCGCTGCTGGAGGTTGTGAAGACCATACATAATTCTCTAAAGGATGTGGAAATGATCTTGGTAGCGGTAAATGGCAAGTATGCTAAGCTAGGGGCATCCCTTGAGGACGGGGACGTGGTAGCGTTGTTCCCTCCTGTAAGTGGTGGTTGAGATGATAGTTGTAACGAAAGAGGACTTTTCCGTGGATGAGGTTTTGAGCATGCTACGGTCCGATGGGATGGGCGCCTTGGTCACCTTCCTAGGTGTCGTGAGGAATAACTCCAAGGGAAAGCTTGTTGACCGGATCGAGATTCAGGTCTATGAGGAGATGGCCCTAATGGAGCTGGGGACCATAAGGGATGAGGCCTTGGAGAAATTCAGCGTGGAGGAAATAGCCATCATCCACAGGTATGGAAGTCTCAAGATTTCGGAGAACATTATGATGATCGCTGTCGGCGCTGGTCACAGAGCAGAAGCTTTTGATGCATGCCGATACGTTCTGGAGATGATCAAGAAGCGTGTTCCTATATGGAAGAAGGAGATAACTCCTGATGGAGACTACTGGGTCGAGGAGGTGAATCTTTGAGCGGTGAAGCAGACCCTGTAAGTATGATAGACATTTCGAACAAGGACATCGTTCATAGGACGGCCGAAGCCGTAGGCAGAATCCAGTTGAAAAAATCGACCGTACATGCTATTCAAGAGGGCAGGGTGAAGAAGGGAAACCCCCTTGTAGTAGCTGAAGTCGCTAGCATCTTGGCGGTTAAGCGAACCCCCGAGACTATCCCCCTCTGCCACCAAATACCCCTCACTTCGGTGAATATTGAGTTTGACCTAGGAGCTGATTTCATAGATGCTCGCTGTAGTGTCGCTGCGTATTATAGGACGGGAGTCGAGATGGAAGCTTTAGTAGGGGTGACTACAGCGCTGCTCAACATCTGGGACATGGTGAAGTACCTAGAGAAAGATGAAGCTGGACAGTACCCGTCAACGGTTATCACTAATGTCCGGATCACGGAGAAAAGGAAGGGCTGAATATGTCAGAGCATCGGAGAGATCAGAAGGTAGAGGCGGTTATCGCCCTCATGGTCACGAGTGATACTAGGACTCTGGAGACCGATGAGACAGGTAAAAAGGCCCTCCATCTCTTAGAGGAGGAGGGGCACAAGGTGGCGGAGCACATAGTAGTCGGGAATGATACTGCCCGGATCCGGGAAGCCTTTGAGGGCTTCTTGGAGGATGACAGGATTCAAGTGATCATCACCAGTGGCGGCACTGGTGTAGGTATGAGAGATAAAACAGTAGATGCTGTCTCTGGGTACTTCGATAAAAAACTTGAAGGCTTTGGGGAGCTATTCAGGCGGCTCAGCTATGAGGAGATCGGTGTTGCCGCGATGATCAGCCGTGCAGTAGCGGGGGTCGCTGATGGGAAGCTCATCTTCTGCCTTCCGGGCTCCAGTGGAGCGATGGAGACCGCCCTAAAAAGGATCATATTGCCCGCCCTGGGACATATGTTGTGGGAGCTGAAGAGAAAGTGAGTATGAAACCATTCAAGCACCTCCTCCCTCGTGAAGCCGCTTTGAGGATCATCATGGAGAACGTCCATCAATTAGACCGGGTTGAGCGAGTTCCGGTTGAGGAGGCTTCAGGTAGGGTATTGGCTGTTGATATCATAGCCGGCTTCAATGTACCCCCCTTCGACAGGTCTTCGATGGACGG
>DAOVCM010000117.1 GCA_030670015.1 Candidatus Bathyarchaeota archaeon | reverse complement strand
TGTACGTGGCTATGTCAATCACTGCAATGTAAGGAGAGATGGATGTAATCGTGGCTTCGACATCGTAGACGGTTTCTTCGCCAATGTTATCAATTTTAATTATTGCTTCCTCTTCTGTTCCGGTCTTGAGATTCAGCCTTTCCATCTTGATATTGAGCCCTGTCTGGGTTTTCGTTACGTTCTCGACGACTATGCCTATTTGGACTGTAGTAGACTCAGGCAGTGCTTCACCTGCTTGGAACATCTTACGGTAGTTGACCTGTAAGGTGAGAGAATATGCCCCCAGCGGTGTCTTCCTGTCGACATAGAGGACTGGATGGTAGGTCTTTGTTTCTCCTTCCTCGATCTCGTTCAGAACTTTATGGGCTCCAGAAAGGATGGAGATACCCTGTGTGGTCGCTGGAATGGAAAGGATGGCCTTTACCTCGAAAACATCGAAATCCCCCATGTTCCTAAGTTTAATCTCTATCTGATTCTCCTCACCCGCAGTGAGGTAAAGATCGTTCGCGGAAACCATTAAAATCGGCGTGTATTGCTCCGATGACACAACGGAGATCTGCCATGCCAAGGAGCAAGCGACTATCAGTAGTACGAAAAGGGTTTTATCGCGCCTCATGTTTCTCACCACACCTGTTTCTCCCCAACTATCATCCCATCGTGCAACTGGATCAGGCGGTCGGTAGACTGGGCTACAACCGGATCGTGGGTGACGAGCGCGAAGGTCTTCCCCTGCTCCTGGCTCAGGCTCCTGAGAAACCGTATAATCTCGTCCCCCGTCTTGGAGTCGAGGTTGCCCGTCACCTCGTCGCACAGTAGCACCGAAGGGTCGTTGATGAGGGCCCGGGCAATGGCCACCCGCTGCTGCTCGCCGCCGCTCAACTCGGACGGCTTGTGGTCCATCCTGTCGCCGAGGCCCACCATCTCCAAGACCTTGGCGGCCCGCTCCCTCCTCTCACCTCGTGCCACCCCTGCGATGGCCATGGGAAGCTCGACGTTCCCGAGGGCGCTCATCCTGTGAATTAGATTGAAGAACTGGAAGATGAAGCCTATCTCCCTATTCCTGAGGTCGGCGAGCTGGTTATCGCTAAGCGTCGAGAGGTCAACGCCATTGATGTATACCTTGCCCGATGTGGGTTTGTCGAGGGCGCCTATCATGTTCAACAGTGTAGACTTGCCACTTCCAGATGGGCCCATGATGGCCATGAACTCTCCGTGTTCTACTCTTAGGTTCACATTATTCAGGACCCTGAGGGGCTCGTCTGCTTGGGGATATTCTTTAACCAGATCTATGGTTTCAATGATTGGGGTCATGGTTCTCCTCCATCAGAAATTTCTTGATACAGTTTCTCCACTACGTTGAGATGCTTATTTAGGATGTTTCTCACATCTCTGACGATCTCCAGCTTATGCTCCTTCTCCATTGTGTCGTCGAAAAAAAGGGGCAGGTTCGAGAATACGTCCAAGTTCTCTATTGAAAGAGTTTGAAAGATTCCGAGGACCTTGTATTTTAAAGTCGTTGGTATCCATTTTAGAATTGTGTTGAAATACTTGGCAGCGAATTTGTATTCTAGTTGGAACCGTTCACCCATGTTTTCTAAGAGCGAGATCCCTTTTCCAGTCAGACTGTAGAACTCTGTATTATCTCTCAGATTTGTTTCAACAAAGCCCCGTGCTTCCATTCTTCTCAGTGCTGGATAGAAGGTTCCAGTCTTCAGTTCCCATACTCCCTCAAACTCATCACGAATAATCTTCATCATCTCATACCCATATTTTTGGCCTTCACTAAGCTGGAGCAATATAAGGAACTGTAAAGGACTCACCTTCCATCTTGCCAACAGGCCAGCTCTCATCATAGTAGATGTCAACCTAGTAGATTTCTACTTATAGGAGTGCGCCCACTAATAAACATTATACATCTCTAAAATCGATATAGCAGTTTTTTCATCTGATGGCCCGCGGGATTTATCTTTATCCTCGTCCCCTCTCTGTATGAGAGAAATGACCTATTGCATGGAGTGTGGGAAGGAGCTCCCTGAGGACGCCAAGTATTGCTCCCAGTGCGGGGCACCAGTCAAGGTTTCTGAGTGGGAGGAGTTCCAGACATCGACAGACGACTTAATCCGAAGAGTTAAGGAACTTGTACGCGAGGGAAACGTAACGCGAATAATTATCAGGAATGAAAAGGGAGAGACCATGTTTGAGATACCTGTCACTGTCGGAGTTATCGGTGCTCTCTTCGCGCCTTACCTAGCGGCCTTAGGGGCCATTGCGGCCCTGGTTACAAGATGTACGGTCGCAGTGGAGCGAAGACAGTAATCCTGTTTCGAGCATTCAGATATCGAAGTTGACCACTCGGCTCTTATCCCCTTCTTTTATGAGGGCCTCCACGTGTATGTATTGCTCAATTCCGCTGTGCTCGATCTTAGCACCGAGTAGGTTGTCGACTTGATATATGCCTGCGGGGTTCGACATCTCTATATTGATAGTGATGGGCCTTTCCTTCCCCTCCTTGATCTTAACTCGCTCGATTGCTATGGCTGAGATGGAGTTGATGTCTATACTCCCCGCCTCATAGGGGATCCGAGCTCTACCCTGCTCCATGTCTAGGGCGTCGGCGACCTTTACTATACCCGCCTCGATTGTGAGGGGGCGGTTGGAGGCATGGTGGCTGATTATAGCGTGAGCAACCTCAGATGAAACGATGGTTGCCTCCTCTGTTGAGTAACACGCAGCTAAACAGCGCTTCAGAAGACCATAAGCGAGGAAAGCGCTGTAGACCTCGTGTGCCTCGCGGACAAAGGCCATGCCCAGATCATGCATGATCGAGGCGAGGACGACAACCACCTCTGCGTCATCGACGGACATTTCATAGTGAGTTTTTATACTGGGCTCGACGCCACTCTTAACAAGAAGCCTAAGCATCTTCAGAGCTCCGTTAGCGACGATCTTGACATGTACAGGTCCGTGGTCGTTGTAACCCAGGCGATCCGTTGCCAAGACGTTGGAACACCTCCATAGCGTCTGTAGCTCGACGTCATTATCGACATAACCGAGGATAATCTTCAGCTTCTCGTTCCCCTTTACAGGAATGCTGAGGATATTCGTCATATTATTACTCCATCTGTTCTGAACCTACCTCCCTTAAAAAACGGTTCTAATGAGTTCCTCAATAATGCTCGAGCACTTACATCAAGGCAATAAGAAGGACTAGTTATTTCGCAATTTTCATTGACGATCCACATTATGGAGAATTAAGTGATTCAACTAACTCTGGATATTCATGATACCATGATGATCCTAGATGGAGTTACAGGTTTTGGAAAGAACCAGAACGCCTATCGCGACATAAACGAAGCTCAAAGAACTTTCCTTTCGCATATCTCGTCACAACTACCACACATGATGTCGTAGCTCCAACGTGACAACTGGATACGGGTGAACATCCAGAAGACACACAAACCTATCACAACAAGGTCGAAGCCAAGGTCGCCGATGCCATCAACAGTCACCAACAGTAGGGCGAAACCCAGCACAAATAAGGCGTTGTAAGCGGAGCGAAGTACTGGAGTTCGAGGCCTCAAAAGGGGAATGTACAGAAGGCCGAGAATGATACATCCAAGACCTATGTACCCGACGACAGGAGAGAAAGAATAATTGTAGACGAAGTTTACAGTGGCCACTATAAAAGCAGATACAGCTCCTATTAAGAGACCAATACAGCTTGCGCAGAAGGTCTTCCCTCCAAGGATGAACTCATGACATTTGAATTTTTCACACGTCGGATGGTGACCATGGACGAACTGCCTTCCTCGGATAATGGTGAACTTTGAGGTGTGCAGGTCCTCAGGTAAGTTTATCGATACGCTGCAGTGATGGGGAAAGAATGTTGCCGTTGCCCCCATAATGCACAATGCGGAGAATATGACCCAGACGAGTAGATCGTATTCAGTGGTAGTGGGAGTCCTCGGTTTTGTGAGGAAGCCTATAGCAAGGAGGACTCCCATCAAGGACAGGGTTAGTAGTGCCAATGGTGTTCTGGTCTTTTGTCCCACTAAATCAGTCCTCTTAATTGCTGTAGCAGGTTTTGGCTAGCCATGTACCGGTAAGTTTTCCTCTTGAACATGTGGGATGAGAAGATACCCCGGAGCTGCCTTGAGAGTCTACCGTAGAAACCGCGGTAGCATTTGAATAGCTCCTCCTGAACTTCCTGAATGTTCAAGGTTTCTGTTGGCATGACCACGTGGATCATATCATAGTTTGCCCAGTTCCAATCCTCTATCCAATTGTTCCTGACCGCCTCC
>DAOVCM010000091.1 GCA_030670015.1 Candidatus Bathyarchaeota archaeon | reverse complement strand
GGACCGCTCTTAATGATGATCATCAGGTTCTCCACCAGCATATCACCTATCCGATGAATAGTGTCCTGTCGCAGTCTTCCATCAGCTCCACGAGCTCTCCTAAGCTGCTGAATTCCGCGCCCTCCACTAGATTATCAGGGGATGTTAAACCGAACTCTTGAGCGCTGGTCCTACACGTGAGGAGGCGTACGCCCCTTGTGGCGAGGTGTGCGATACGTCCGACATCTCTTTCCGCTTCGAGGAGTCTGACCGATTCAGCGTTGAAGAAGACCGTGATCTCATACCCCCTGGCGAGGGTTGCGGTCGTCAGGCCTTCTACAGTCTCCATGGTAGCCATGGAGTCGGAGAATACTACAAGCAAGATGAACATGGGAGCTGACCTTAACCCGTTTTACGTAATCGATCTTATCATCATTTCCGTCTTAACCCTTTTCCTCGTGTCTTTTATTCGGGGGAGGCGGGTGTTCTACATTCTTGAACAATTGTTCAAAAACCTAGGATTAAGTAGGGATTTAGAGTATAGGTAGACCGGTGTTTAAATGAAGATTCCGGTATTTTCCGTTTATATTGACACGAGAAAGCTGGCGACCTACACCGTCCTAGCCTTCGTACTTGGCAGCCTGCTCGGCGGGGCAATGTGGAACTTCGGAGGCATCTATATGCCTGACACACTCTCCACAGCCTCCCTCGGTTTTGGTTCATTGACGCGGTTCACATCATATGATGAGCTGAAGACCTTCCTGAATACGAGAGCCATCGGTGAAGGATGGGAGATTTGGGGGAACGGATTTGGTATTAGAAGCTTCGTAGAATCTCCCAAGACTGCCCTTGATGCCGTTATATCAGAAGAATCATCAGGCGGTCAAGATTTCTCTGGAACCAACATTCAGGTTGAGGGCGTGGATGAAGCGGACATAGTGAAGACTGACGGCGAGTACATCTACCTTGTAAGTGAGGACACCGTCGTGATCGTAAGGGCATTTCCTCCAGAAGAGGCGGAAATCGTTACTAGGCTCCGACTATACCAGTGGATCAACGACCTCTTCGTGGCCGGTGACAAGATGGTGGTCTTCCTAACGATGTCCAGGAACGTGTATAGAGACTTTGTTGGATCTGTGCCTCCTCCTAGCTTCAAGACTGTGACGACTGTCCAAGTGTACGATATCTCAGACAGGGCCTCTCCCGAGTTGGAGAGGGAGGTTACCGTAGACGGGAGTTACTTTAACTCTCGGATGATCGGCGATTATGTCTACGTGATCGTGAGGGAGGGAGCCTACATCGATGGTGACGAAGTGGTTCTCCCGTGCTTCAGCTCGGAGAGGAGACGGTGGGAAGTGGACCCCACGGATATCTACTACGTGAACTATTCGGACACATACTTCTACTTCACAAACATCCTAGCAATCAACGCACAGGACCCGGAGACAGACTTTTCCGCTGAGACCTTCCTTCTGGGGGCTGCGAGCAACCTGTACGTCTCAATGAGCAGCATCTACATAACAGCGGGACAGTGGAAGGAACAGACCGACATTTATAAAATCGGGATTGACGAGGGGTCAATCTCATTTGTCGCCGATGGGTCTGTCCCCGGCAGGGTGTTGAACCAGTTCTCGATGGATGAGCATGACGGATACTTCAGGATTGCGACCACCAACGGATGGGTATCCAGAAATGGAGGCTTATCGAGTAACAATGTTTACGTCCTGAACTCCACCCTCGACATCGTGGGCATACTGGAGGACCTGGCGCCAGGTGAGGAGATATATTCAGCCCGGTTCATGGGCAGCAGGTGCTACCTTGTTACCTTCAGGAAGATTGATCCCCTATTCGCCATCGACCTTGCAGACCCCACCAAGCCACGGGTGTTAGGCAAACTAAAGATCCCAGGCTTCTCCGATTACCTACATCCCTACGACGAAAACTACCTGATAGGACTGGGGAAAGAGACGGTGGAAGCAGAAGAGGGAGACTTCGCATGGCATCAGGGGGTAAAGCTTTCCCTCTTCGAGGTCAGCGATGTCGCTCATCCGAAGGAAGTGGCCAAATACGTGATCGGCGATAGAGGGTCCGACTCCCTAGCCAGATACGATCACAAGGCCTTCCTCTTCAGCCGAGCCAGGAACCTACTGGTCATACCTGTCCTTGTTGCCGAGGTTGATCCTGAGGCCTACTCGGGAGGCGTTCGTCCGAACACATATGGCGACTACGTCTTCCAGGGCGCCTATGTCCTCCACATCTCCCCGGAGGAGGGTATCTTCGTAAGGGGGAGGGTCACCCACCTTGACGGGTCCGACGATCTGCTGAAGAGCGGCTACTGGTTCGAGTCAGACTACGAGGTTGAGAGAAGCCTCTACATCGACGACGTGCTTTACACCCTCTCAGGCAGGCTCATCAAGATGAACAGCCTGACCGACCTGAGTGAACTCGGAAGAATAGATCTATCTTAAGGCTAATTATGCATGAAGGATGAGAGTGGATGAGGATGGCGGGTTCGGGCAAACGGATCTACGGGAGGACGTGGGACGTCTACCTCTGCATCCTAACCTCCAGTGGGCCTATTGGGGTCAGGGACATCTGGAGGGCGCTGAAGCTGTCCAGCCCAAGCCTCGCTCAGTACCATGTCAACAAGCTCCTGGATCTAAAGCTCATCGAGACAACCATCGAGGGTAAGTATAGAACAAACGACGAGGAGAAGCTGGAGGCCCTCAGGAGCTTCCTCATGCTCAGGGGAATGCTTATACCACGCATGGTGGTCTATGGAGCCCTTTTCTCCGGCATCCTAGTCTCCTTCCTGATCCTCTGGCCGTGGAGGGGAGACTTCCGGGACCTTGTGACAGTCGCCGTCTGCCTCTTCAGTATCTGCGCCTTCTTCTTTGAAGCCTACAAACAGCACCGCGGCTTAACCGTGTTCAAATAGACAAACCTCCCCCTTTTTTATCAACTTGTTACCAAGTCATTCATTAGCCCAAGGGCTTCATCACAAATTCACCGACGGTCAAATCTCACTTCCGAATATTCCATCACTAGACAGATGTATCGTAACTTGAAAATTGAATGTTACCTGAAGGACGTGAATAAGGAATATGCTTTTAGAGTTCCGAACCTTATAATTCGGGATGTGCCTCGCCATTCCCGGTAAAATCCTCGAGATCACAGATAATATTGCGAAGGTAGACTTCGGGTATGGAGCAACCCGAGATGTTGATGTCACTCTCGTGGATGCTGAGGAGGGGCAATACGTTCTAGTTCATGTTGGATATGCTATCCAAGTTTTGGATCAGGAAGAGGCAGAAGAGACCCTCAACCTATGGAGGGAGATACTGGAATTGGAAGAATATGATTTATAGGGGCGTCGAGGAGAGAGATGGGGTTTGAAGCAAACTTCAGCCTTTAGGGACCGCACCCTGGCGAGGTTGATCCAGAAGAAGATAAGGGAACTTGCTCCCCAAGACTCCGTGAAACTCTGCCATGTATGCGGCACCCATGAATGGACGATAACCCACTCAGGCATCCGCTCTCTCCTCCCGAAGAGTATCTCTCTCATCGCTGGACCTGGCTGCCCTGTTTGCGTCGTCCCAGCCCGTGAGATCGACGAGGCTGTTTGGTTAACAATGAACGGGGTGACGGTGGTGACCTTTGGAGACATGTACAAAGACCCAGGATCTGAGATGTCCTTGGAGGATGCGAAAAGTCGTGGTGGGGACGTTAGGGTCGTATACAGCGTCAGGGACGCTGTGGCTATGGCCAGAAAGGAGCCAAAGCGTGACTTTGTCTTCTTCGCCAGAGGTTTTGAGACTACTACCCCCATGAACGCCCTAGAGATACCTAGATGCCAGGAGAACCTGAGCTTCCTTGTCAGCCACAGGCTCATCCCACCGGCCATGGAGTTCCTGGCCAAGCTGGACGACCTGAATATTGATGGCTTCATCGCCCCGGGCCACGTCTCGACCATTATAGGCGCGAGACCGTACCGGAAGTTCCCTGAGGAATACGGAATGCCCACCGTTATTGCAGGGTTCGAGCCCCTTGACGTCCTCATGACGGTCTACATGCTACTGAGGCAGATAAGGAGCGGTCGCCCAAGGCTGGAGAACGAGTACGCAAGGGCTGTCACCCATGATGGAAATGTCAGGGCGCAAGAAGCTATCTCCAAGGTTTTCGATGTGGTTAACGACGCATGGAGGGGGTTGGGAGTGATACCCGCCTCCGCGCTGCAGCTGAAGGAGGAGTTCAGTCGGCAAGATGCAAGACAGAGATACGATATTGAGGTCGGTCCCGGTCGAGACCTCTATCCGGGATGCTGCTGTCACCTAGTAATAATAGGGAAGATCACGCCCAATGAGTGCCCTCTCTTCATGAAGGCGTGTACGCCGGAGACGCCAAAGGGAGCTTGCATGGTCAGTAGCGAGGGGACCTGCAGAATCTGGACTCACGAAGAAGGATTATCAAGCCTTGAAGGAAGCTACAGCCGCTTGCCCTAGGGAGATGCCCCCATCGCCGCAGGAGACAAGCCGGTGGCGCATGAACCTCAAGCCGCTCTCCTCAACCCTCTTCCTGATAATTCCGGTCATCATATCATTGTAGGCAACGCCTCCAGTGAAACCGATTGTCCCTAGCCCCCTGTTTTCTGCTGCCCTCAGCGCCATCTCTGACAATCCCTCAGCCAAGGCTCCTTGGAAGACGAAGGCCAGTTCTCCCCGCCTATACTCGCTCCTCAACTCTAGGAGCCTCCTTACCATCTTGGAGGTCTTGAGGAGGAGAGTGCCATTATGTTCCTCTACTTCCACAGGTATATTTACTAGGCTTTTTTTACTGCCCACTGCCGCAGATTCCAGCTTCATTGCCCCTTCTCCCTCATACGTCCTAGTGTAGGAGATGCCGAGCAGGCAGGAAACTGCATCTAAGAGCCTTCCTGCGCTCGTCGTCAGAGGTGTGTTAATCCCCTTCTCAATTTGGCTGAAAACTATCTCTATTTCCCTTTCCCCCATGGAAAAGCCTTCCAAACAGTTCTCGAAGAGGAATTCTCTGAGTTCCTCCCTAGGAACCTCGGTGTGAAGAACACCCTGAAGCATCCTTCCATACCTGATGGCGCAGAGGTC
>DAOVCM010000010.1 GCA_030670015.1 Candidatus Bathyarchaeota archaeon | reverse complement strand
CGGTATCAGGCTCCTGGAACGCCTGTAATATGCACCGAGATAAGCTTGAAGAGGTACCCGATTGCCCCCAAGAGAGCGACGCCGATGAAGTCGATCTTAATGCTGAGCCAGAAGGTCTTCCAGTCAGGTTTCGCAAGTGTCCTGAGAAGCCGCGTGGCCGACTGGAAGAAGCTGCCTAATCCCATGGTGACGCTCCTATCGGGGAAGAACACCCTTAAATCCTTTATGTATCCCCCAGGATCTTATCAGCAAACCAGGCAGCGTCGAAGCGCTGGAGGTCCCCGTATCCCTGGCCGACACCAACATATATGATGGGCTTCCCGGTTAGGTACGAGACGCTGAGGCTGGAGCCGCCATTGGCATCTGCGTCCACCTTAGTCAGGATAGCCGCGTCGAAGCCTATTTGATCGTTGAACGTCTCCGCCTGGTCGGTGGCGTCGTTCCCTATGAGGGAGTCTAGCACCATAACCGTCAGGTCGGGCTGTACGACACGCTTTATCTTCCGCAGCTCGTCCATCAGGTTCCGGTTGGTCTGCATTCTGCCGGCCGTGTCGATGAGGACCGCGTCGATGCCCTGAGCCCTCGCATGCTGTACAGCGTCGAAGCTCACCGCCGCGGGGTCGGCGCCGTACCTGTGCTTCACGACGCGGACTCCCAGACGACGAGCGTGCTCATCCAGCTGCTCGATGGCTCCCGCCCGGTAGGTATCCCCGGAGGCAAGAACCACCTTGTAGCCTTTAGACAGAAGTAGTTTCGCTACCTTGGCTATGGTCGTAGTCTTCCCGGTACCGTTGATGCCTATGAACATTGCAACGAAGGGCTCCCTCTCCGCTTTCTTCTCAGAAATCAAATCGAAAATATCTAACTCGCCTTTCGTCGCCAAGACCTCCACGACTGCCTCGTGGAGAGCATCCTTCACCGGCGCCGACTTCTCTCCGAACCGGGGAAGGGCAACACCCTCTAACCGCTTCTTCAGAGCTTGGCAGATCTTGTCTGCGACCGCGACCGCCACGTCGTTGGCTATGAGCTGAAGATGGAGATCCCACATAATCGGTTCTAGGTCTTTCTCAGATAACTCGCTCTTGGAAATCCGTTCGACGACACCCCTCAGACCCTGCTTGAGCTTCTCAAACACCCGGAGCTTCCCCTCGGAGCTCGGCGCCAAGCTTGTTAAATCTTTCCTGATGGACCTCAATCTGGCTGAGGATCTGCCCCAGCTGCTGCTGGACCGACTGGCTCGCCTTCTCAACCTCCTTGAGCCTTCCTGAGACATCCTCCCTGGCCTCATCGAGGCTCATCTCCACTGAGACATTGGCGCCGATACCCACGATGACCGTTTCCAAGTTACCCAGAGACGCGTTGATGAAGGTGCCTCCACCCGTTGGAACCAGGACCGGCGTCCCCTCCTCAGCATCACTCAGAGCTCTGAGGGAATTGTCAGCTACCCTGAGGTCAGTTATTGCAGTCTGGAGAACCTGAAGTCTCTGCTGGAGTGTCTCGGCTGTGCCCTGCATCAGCTGTAGCTCGTATACGAGCCTACGAATCTGCTCCTCCCGGTTCGGGGCGGCCAAACCTAAGTGCCTTCCTCTGCGCCCTCTTCAAATTCTTCGACTTTAAGGATCTTTATCTGATGCCGCTTGGCCCGATGGCGACTTCCCATTTCAGCGTAGATCCGCTCAACGGCGTGGACCTCTTTGGCCGCGGCGATGTCCTTCCTAAACTTTATGGGCTCGAAGAGGAGGGGTTTGTCAATACGTCCGGTGATCCTGTAGATTTTAACCTCGCTCATGGCTCAGCCTCCGCGAGGCTCACGGTGACGGTATCCTCTTCATCCTTGGAGAGCTTGACCCTGATCTTCCTAGGCGGGTTCGTTATACCCCTCTTCCAGATGGCCTCGTTAACCGAGGGGTCGATCACGACGAGCTCAGGCTTCATGTGCCGCTGCACGAACTTCCTGAGCACGGTGATAGCCTTCTCAGCCCTCCTGTATCTTGGGACAACCCACGCCCTACCAAGGGGGACCGTGTAGATACGTTCCTCCACAGGCTCAGAGTCTGACAAATACACACCCTCCTACGCCCGAAGCTTCCTGCTCCGCCAGTTCCGCCTGCTCTTCGGGCTCCAACGGACGCGTCCCTGGGTCTTCGCCATGATCCACGCCGGCACGGATCTTTTCTGCTTCCCCGCCTTAGCAAGGCGGAGCTTGTAAGCCAAAGGCTTATTCCTCGCCACCTCATCTCCTCCTTATCCTGATATCCCTCTGATTCTGCTGTGATATTACCTGGGCCAGCAACTTCTTAAGCATCTTGTCAGGGATAGGCAACGCCACCCTACCGCTCTGAGCCACCTGTATCAGCTGCATCTCCAGCTGTGAGGCATACTCGGGGCGGACCATCTTAATATTTGTCAGCCTCTGCCTGGCTTCTGGGGTGAGAACCTTACGCATAAGAGTTTGCTTCCTGGCCTCAGCATCCTGCTGTGCAACCTGGAGCTGGTCGGCCTGCTGCTGCTGGGCTTGAAGCTCAAGCATCCGCCTCTCCCTAAGCCTCTGAAGTTCCTCGTCCGATGACACAGCTCCCAACCTCAGTATTCCCTGAGCTCAGGCTTCTCCCGGTTAAGTTCCCGCTTGATCTGGGCAGACAGGGCATCAAGGAGGCTCATACCCTTTGGGCTGACAACTCTCCCCCTATTGTCCGCCTTGGATGCGAGGCCCGCCGTCTCAAGCTGCTGCAGTATGCTCCTGAGAATGTTGCCCCCCGCCTTACCAAAGTGCGCAGGCTTAGCACCTCCCCTCTTACGGCCTCCGTATTTCTTCCTGAGACGAGAGACCCCGATCGGCCCACTAAGGTAGAGCTTCCTCAACATGGAGGCTGTCCTGACATACCACCAATCCGGGTCGTATGGCGCCCTCTCAACATGAGAGCCCGTCTTTACATAGGCTGCCCACACGGGCGGCGTAACCTCCTCTATGTTACCCTTGATGTAGTCAGACAGCCTCTGGATTAGGATATCCGCCGGTACGTCGTGGACAGTCGTCAAAGCCCATCACTTTTCCTAGTGCATTCCAATTGGGTGGAGGACCAACATATATAGTTAGTTGTCCCTCCTGTTCAGCAACTCATACCTCGAACAGAGGTTAAAAATGTTTAGGCACCAAAAAACCATGAAAATAAGTCAAGTCTAGAGGCTTAACACTAAAAAAACTAAATTAAAACTTGAAGCTAAAAAAGGGAGCATAGCTCCTTTTTCAATGTCGTTTGAATATGCTATTCGTATGTGTTTCTTTCTGATTTATTTTTTAATCTTCTTTAGTGTTTCCCTGCATCCTGCTGAGAGGAAGCCTGAGTCCGACCCTATGCCAACGAATCTGAAGCCTTTGTCTATGAGGCTGTTCACATGGTCAACACCCAAGCCGAAGGCTATGCCAGGGGCTACTCCCGAAGCCTGACAGGCATCCACGACTCTTTCCATAGCCACAACGACTTCTGGATGAAAGTACTGTCCACGGTACCCCATCGACGCCGACAGGTCACTCGGGCCGATGAAGGTTGCATCTACCCCTTCAACGGAAACTATATCCTCGATATTGGAGACGGCTTTCTTTGTCTCGATCTGGACAGCGACGAGGACCTCGTCGTTTGCAATTCTGAGATACTCCTCGGGACTTAAACCCCATGCAGACGCAGCCCTACCAGGTGCACAGCCCCGGAGACCCTCCGGCGCATACCTACTATACATGACTGCGTTCTCCGCCTCCTCTCTCGAGTTCACCCACGGCACAACGATTCCATAAGCACCCGTGTCCAGCGCCTGCTTAATCGCGTTAATATCATTCCATACGACCCGTACGAGAGGAACAGCGCCTGAGCCGTCCATGTTTCTGATTAAGCGGTCCACGGTCTCGAAGCTCGGAGGCCCGTGCTCTGTGTCGAAGAGCACCCAATCAAGATCTGAGGCAGCGACGGTGCGGACAGCATCCTGGTTCAGAATAGACATCCATGCCCCCACTGCGACCTCTCCCTTACCGAGTCTCTCCTTAACTTTATTTATCAAGACAGTCCCTCCACTGAGATATCTGCGATGATTATATAACACCATCCTCGCATCAGGATAGACCCGTTCAACACGCTGGAAACGTATTAAATCTTGTTGGTTTACTAGGGTTCTAATGGACAACCCGAGAGACCTCGTGAAGATACGAGAGATTTTCAAGGAGGAATCATCAAGACACGGGTTGAAAGGCGTCCTCGGTGTCGCAGCGTTCGACTCCGTGTACAGGGCACTTATCCTCAACCAGCAGAAGGTGCTCAAGGAAATCTGCGGGGATGATTTCAGCAGCATGAGGGAGAGAGGCTCCTTCATCAGCATAGCATATGCTTATCCTGAGTATGCCATAGACGCCATCGCCCTGAGGAAGGACGACAGCTTCGATAAGGAGGCCTGGAACATCTACTCATGTGAGTACCGCCGGCTGAATGACTCCTTGGATGCTACAACCGTAAGGCTTGCAGAGGAGACAGGGGGAATAGCTATTTCGGCGACGTTGACTGGCGTTGCAGGGGAGGTGAAGCGAGTGGAGGATTATTACGGTAGGGTCGTCTCCCACAGGGTCGCAGCGGAACAATCGGGCATCGGCTGGAGGGGTAAGAATGAGCTTATCGTTAACCCCCAGTTCAGCTGCGCAATCAGACTCGCATCCGTTGTATCTACCCTTCCCCTGGAACGAACAGTGCCTTCCCATGGGGAATGCGGGAGCTGCAGGGCTTGCCTGGACGCCTGCCTCTATCTCCGCTTCAAGGATGACTTCGTTAATTACAGGGAGCAGTGTCGGCGGTATATCGTTGCCCTGGGCCTGGACAGCGATGTCTGCGGGAAGTGTGTCAAGGCATGCTATCGCGACAGTATCTATAGCGACAGGTTCAGGCTCTGATGTCCTATCTATCTTGGGCGTAGAGATCTATGAAGTTACAGAGAGTACACCTGTAACCTACAACGGTCATACGCCGCTTCTCATCCCTCTTGAAGATGAAACCGGTCTTCTCGCCTGTTCTCTCCTCCCAGTAAGGACGACTCTCCACCGTCTCCATGACGCTGGGCAGACCTCCCATAGGGATTCCCGTGGAGAACGGCGACGGAGCGCGGGTACTCAGCTGCTCTGCAGAGAACTTAACTTCTCCCTTCATCATCTTTCCACCGCATTTAGGGCAGACTTTATCTACGCTCGACATATTGCTAACTCCTCCTTAGATAGCTCTTTTTCAACTTCGCCACAACCGTGTATAGGGGATCCACTATCTGGGCGATGCGAGCCTTAGCAACGAGACTGAGGAACATGTAAGCATCCTCTCTCCCCCAACCATAGTCTGATGCCATCCAGTCCACTAGCTCACGGTAGGCAAGACGGGCTGCGTCCTCCAGCGGACGAGCGCTGCACACCGTCATGATCTCCTCAGAAGACTCGACCCTAGGCCAATTAATCTTCTGCCCCTTCTTCAGTGTGAATTTCAAGGTGACCACAGCCGATATCTCAACTGCAGTGCCACAGATCTCACCGTCACCCTGGACCGCATGGACATCGCCCAAGCTGAAGATCGCGCCTGACCTGAACACAGGTAGCATAAGACGGTTACCGGGCTTGACATCCGGGCAGTCCATGTTCCCACCGTGGCGTCCAGGGGAGAGAGTAGTGATCGCCTCATTTTCCGGGGAGACTCCGATAGTGCCTATGAAGGGCGCGGCCTCGATCTCAATAATTTTCCCGTCGTCAGTCGTGTAATGTATCTTCCCGTCCCTTATTTCACTGGTCTTGGTCCTCGGCTCAAGCAGTCTTAGCCACCCCTCTAGAGCGCCGAACCCTGGGATAATAGCAGTTGTCCCATACTCAGGCAGCTCGATGTCGATAATATCTACGATAAGCGTGTCCCCAGGTTGCGCGCCCTCGATTTCAAGGGGCCCAGTGACAGGGTTAGTCACCCTTGTTAAGGCGTCCCAGGTCTCTACTTTCACCTCCTCTCCGGGTATGACGGTAGCAATCGGCGGCGTATGAGGGCCGAGAACCGAGTCGACTAATGCGTTGAGCTCATCAATTGGTTTTCGCTTTATCCTCATGACCATGCTCAGTATCCTGTCCTTGTTTGGTTGCGAAGGCGTTAAAACACTTCGCCCTGAACTCTCGAGGGATATGAAATAGGAAAGCATAAAAGGTGGTTCTAGACTCCTAAGTTTACGGTTCAAGAAACCTGTCTATTAGTCAGAGGTGAAAGGATTGGAGTACATGTACGCCGCGATGTTGCTTCACAACGCCGGTAAGGAGATTAATGAAAGCACAGTAGAGAACATTTTAAACGCAGCGGGCGTTAAACCGGATACTTTCCGGATTAAGGCCCTCGTTGCCGCCCTCGCAGAGGTTGACATCGACGAGGCCCTTAAGGCGCCGGTGTTCACCGCCGCCGCTGCTGGACCCGTTGCCGCCCCTGTCCCAGAAGAAGAGGAGGCAGAGGAAAAGCCTGAGAAAGAGGAGGAAGAAGAGGACCTCCAGGGGCTCAGCGCACTATTCGGTTAGCAACCAAAGTTTTTTCCACTTACACACCCATCCAACAGCGGGAGTCTGACGTAGTTGGAAATATCCCCAGATGAGTTTAGGCTACCATTCTTCGATGAGGAGGGCTTCGTCAGGAAGCTCTGCTCAGGCTGTGGCCTCCATTACTGGACTCAGGACCCAGACTCTGAAAGCTGCGGCGACGCCCCGTGCATTGACTACACGTTTATTGGGAACTCCCCCGTTAACAAGAGGTACACCTTAGCCGGGATGCGGGAGAAGTTCCTCTCCTTCTTCGAGGAAAGGAAACACAAGCGTATCAACCCATATCCAGTTGTGGCTAGGTGGAGAGACGATCTCATGATAACAATAGCCAGCATCATCGACTTCCAGCCTTATGTCACCGAGGGTATCATACCGCCACCAGCCAATCCCCTGGTCATCAGCCAGCCATGTATCAGGTTCGAGGACATTGACCTCGCAGGGTATACCGCTGGGCGCCATTTCACCTTCTTCGAGATGGGTGGCCATCACGCTTTCAACTACGAAGGTCAGCCCCAGGTCTACTGGAAGGATCAGACGGTCCGTTACCATCACGAGCTCCTCACAGAGGATCTTGGCGTCCCCTCGGAGATGGTTACATACAAGGAGGGGCTCTGGAGCGGCGGTGGGAACGCAGGATTCGATTTAGAGGGCTGCGTCGGAGGACTTGAGATCTCCACCCTCGTATTCATGATGTACCGGGTGATCGGCGACAGAATGGAGCCCATGCCCATCCAGGTGGTTGACACAGGCTACGGCATGGAGCGGTGGAGCTGGCTCAGCCAAGGTTCACCCAGCGCATTTCACGCTATCTACAGACCCATCCTTGAGAACACCTTGAGCTGGGCCGGTCTTCAAATCGACGAGAAACTCTTGGCGGAGACGGCGAAGTATTCATGCCGCATCACTTCAGGGGACAAGGAGACGGAGAGGAGGAAAATCGCCTCTCTCGTCGACCTGGATCCCGTGGAGCTGGATAGACTGCTCTCGCCAGTTGAAGCTATCTACGCGGCCCTTGACCACACTAAGAGCCTCGTGTTCATCCTCTCTGAGGGCGTTGTTCCCTCAAACGTACGAGAGGGGTACCTAGCAAGGCTCCTGTATAGGCGCAGCTACAGGCTGCTGCGGAGGGTCGGTATCGCTGACAGGCTCCCAGACATCGTTGAGGATCAGATCAGGCTCTGGAGCGGTGACTTCGCCCAGCTTGAAATTATGCGGGATGAGATCATGGAGATGATCGCGCATGAGGGTGAGAAGTACAGGGAGACCTTAAGGCGCGGCGGAAGTCTTGTCAGAAGATACATCAAACGGAGCAAGAGAGACATCCCTGTCGACCAACTCGTCGAGTTCTATGACTCCCATGGACTCACCCCCGAGGATGTTAACGAGGCTGCAGCCGCAACGGGGATCACCGTCAACATCCCAGAGAATTTCTACTCTCTCGTCGCTATGAGGCATATGGGAGGAAAGGTAGAGCAGGCGGATTTGGAGGAGACGGAGTTTGTGAAGAAGGTGGAGGGCCTTGAGAGCACGAGGACCCTATTTTATGACGATGCTTACATGAGGCAGTTCGAGGCAGAGGTTCTCAGGTTCATCGACGGTAAGTACGTCGTCCTCGACATGACTGGGTTCTATGCGGAGGGCGGGGGGCAGATCTCTGATAGAGGTAGACTTATCTCAGGTTCAAAGGTCGTTGACGTCCTCGACGTGAAGTCTGTGGAAGGGGTTATACTTCACGAGGCTAAGGATGCGGACTTTAGGAGTGGCGAGAAGGTCCAAGGCGTCATAGATTGGGATAGGCGCATAGCCCTCATGCGGAGCCATACGGCCACACACATTATCCTCGGTGCAGCGAGGAGGGTGCTAGGCGAACACGCCTGGCAGGCCGGCGCCAGCAAGGGCGTCGAGCGCAGCCGCTTGGACGTCAGCCACTATAGAAGGCTCACCAGGGTGCAGATAGAGGAGATTGAGAACCTCGCCAACCAGATAGTAAGAGAGGGAAGGCAGGTAAACTGCAGGTGGATGCAGCGAGATAAAGCCGAGGAGAAGTACGGCTTCAGGCTCTACCAAGGCGGCGCCGTCCCCGGGAAGGAGATCAGGGTAGTAGAAGTTGAGGGGGGATGGGATGTGGAGGCGTGTGGCGGCACCCACCTGCGGAACACTTCGGAGGCGGGGCTCATAAAGATCGTCAACACTGAGAGAGTGCAAGATGGCGTCGAGCGCCTCGTATTCGCAGTGGGGCCCTACGCCCTCGCTGAGGTTCAGAGAAGGGAGCACAGTCTGTTCGAGGTAGCTGATCTATTAGGAAGCCCCATTGAGAAGGTCGTGGAATCGACCTCGAACATCATTGAAGCGGTTAAGGAGCTTAGGCACAGGCTCGAAGCGCTTCAGCGAGTAGCTTCAAGACAGAAGGCTGAATCCCTCCTAAAGGCCGCGACGGATGTGAATGAGATTCGACTGATCGTCTACTCAGATAGCGTTGACGCCGACTTCCTCATCGAGGTTTGCAACGCCCTAGCTCAGCTTGACAAGAACGTAACGGCGGTGATGTTCTCGGAGAATGAGCGGAGGGTTATTGTAAAGGCTGGCAATGGGGCCATCGCCAAAGGGATTCACGCGGGTAACCTGGCTTCCCAAGTTGCACGTTTCGTAGGGGGCATGGGAGGAGGCCAACCTCATTTCGGCCAGGGAGGTGGCGGAGACCCTGAAAAGTTCCGGGTAGCGGAAGACAAGATCAGGAGTGCCCTTGTGGAGCAATTGGGTTAGGCGTTGTCCGCAACAATTTTTACTCACAACCTTTATTCTCTAAGCTATCGACTCATACAGAAGACTAGATAGGGTAGATGATATGGTGAACTGGAAGCAGATTGAGGAGAAATGGCAGAAGAGGTGGGCCGATTCAGGTGTCTTCGAGGCCGACCCCGACCCGGATAAGCCCAAGTACTATCTGACCGTCGCCTACCCGTATCCCAACTCGCCGCAGCACATAGGTCATGGCCGGACATACACCCTAACGGATGTCCACGCCCGTTACCGGCGGATGCAGGGCTACAACGTCCTCTTCCCCATGGCGTGGCACTACACGGGGACTCCTGTCATCGCTATGGTAGACCGGCTCAAGGACCGGGACCCTGACCTTCTCGACACCTTCCTCAACCTATACAACGTCCCGGAGGAGCGCCTACACGAGCTGGAGACGCCCGTGGGTATGGCCCGCTACTTCGCTGAGGAGATCAGGGCCGGGATGCAGCGGATGGGCTTCAGCATAGACTGGCGGCGCCAGTTTACTACCATCGACCCCTACTATAACAAGTTCATCGAGTGGCAGTTCGCCAAGCTCCGGCAGAGGGGCTACATCACGCAGGGTAGCCACCCTGTTGGCTGGTGCCCCAACTGTGGCAACCCCGTCGGTCAGCACGATACTATAGGTGACAAGGAGCCTGAGATCGAGGAGTTCACGGTTATCAAGTTTGTTAAGGGAGATACGGTGTACCCTGCTGCCACTCTCAGGCCTGAGACTGTCTTTGGTGTCACTAACATGTGGCTCAACCCGGACACACTCTATGTCGAGGTGAAGGTTGACGACGAGATGTGGGTTGTGAGCGCCGAGGCGGCTAACAAGCTCCAGTTTCTAGGTCACAAAGTGGAAGTGGTCTCGGAGTTTCTGGGTAACAAGCTGATAGGAGGATACCTGACCAACCCCATGACCAAGACAGAGATCCAGATTCTTCCGGCTACCTTCGTTGACCCAAAGAACGCTACAGGCATAGTTATGTCAGTACCAGCTCACGCACCATTTGACTACGTCGCCTTGGAGCAGTTGAAGAAGGCACCAAGAAAGTTCTTCAAACGTTTTAACATCAAGGAAAGTGAGATCGCCAAGCTGAGACCTATCTCTCTTATCGAGCTGCCCGGATGGGGAGAAAACCCTGCCGTCGACGTAGTTGAGAAGATGAACATTATAGACCAGGAAGACCCAAAGCTCGAGAAGGCGACGAGAGAGATCTACAGCCAGGAGTTCCACAACGGCAGGCTTAGGGGGAACACGCACCAGTACGCTGGCATGATAGTGAACAAGGCCAAGGACGCGGTAAAGGAGGACATGACCGCAGATGGGAGAGCCACAATCATGTACGAGCTCATCGAGCCGGTCCAGTGTAGGTGTGGCTCCGATGTGCTTGTGAAGATCTTTGAGAACCAGTGGTTCATCGACTATGGCGACGCGGCGTGGAAGGAGCTTGCCCACGAGAACCTGGACAGTATGGAGATAATCCCCCGGGAGCTTAGGCGTGAGTACGTCCACGTCATCGACTGGCTTGACAGGAAGGCTTGCGCCCGGAACGTGGGTGTGGGAACCAAGCTACCGTGGGCCCCGGACTGGACCATTGAGGCCCTATCCGACTCCACCATCTATATGGCTTACTACACGGTTATAAAGGACCTGAACAGGGTTAGCCCTGAGCCCGAGGTTCTCACAGAGCAGTTCTGGGACTTTATATTCTTGGGCGAAGGCTCGGCGGAAGAGGTTGCCGAGGGGACCGGGGTCCCTGTCGAGGAGCTGGAGGCGATGCGGAGGCAGTTCACATACTTCTACCCGCTGGACGCCCGTCACTCGGGTCGTGACCTCATCCCCAACCACCTGACCTTCATGGTCTTCAACCACGACGCCATCTGGCCTCGAGAGTTCTGGCCCCAAGGCATAGTGGTCAACGGCAGCGTCCTCATGGAGGGGCAGAAGATGAGTAAGTCCATGAACAACATCATCCCCCTAGTGAACGCCATTAACCGCTTCGGCGCAGATCCCCTCAGGCTAACGCTGATGATCACGGCAGAGCCTCTGAAAGACGCTGATTTCAGCCCCGAGCTAGCTCGTTCCATGACTGAGAACTTGGAGAGGTTCTACACCCGGGCCGTCGAGATAATCTCAGCCCCTGCGGACCTAGGCGGAGAGCTCACGGAGATCGATATGTGGATGCTGAGTCGGCTCCAAGGGTACATCGGCGAGGCTGAGGAAGCCATGAAGGAGATGAAGGTCAGGAAGACCATCCACGCCGCGCTCTACAATCTCAACCAGGACCTTGACTGGTACCTGCGGCGGGTTAAGACCAGCATGGGGCAGTCAGGACGAAAGCAGACCGTCCAACACGTGCTGAGAACCATCCTAGAGACCCAGGTCAAGATGCTGACACCCTTCACCCCCCACCTCTGTGAGGAGATATGGGAGGCCATGGGGAAGGAGGGCTATATCTCCTTCTCGCCCTGGCCGACGGTGGACGAGGAGCTTGTGCGGCTTGACGCCGAGGAGCTGGAGACTGTTGTCATGACGAACATCGAGGATGTAAAGAACATCATAAGGGTGACAGGCATAAGCCCCATCAAGGTCCATTTCTACGCCGCTACCGGCTGGAAGTGGAAGGTTTACATGAAGGCCCTGGAACTAGCTGAGGCCGGCAGCCTGGACATCGGCACCCTGATAAAGGAGGCCTTCAAGGACGACGAGCTGAAGACACGCGCTAAGGAGCTCCCGGCCTACGCCCGAATCGTCGCCGAGGACGTGAAGAGGACCCCGGCTGCGACGGTGAAGCGTAGGCTGAGCATGGGCATTGTGAACGAGTCCACACTGCTGCAGGACGCTGAAGGCTTCTTCAAGGCTGAGTTCGGCTGCGACGTGACGGTCTCAGGGGAGAGCGATCCTTGGATACACGACCCTGAGAAGAGGGCGGCCAGGGCCAAGCCGTACAGGCCCGCCATCTATGTGGAGTAGAGCTTGGTCAAACCCTTTTATCTAAGCTAATGAAATGCAATAACTTCGCATGCGTGGGCGTGTTCGTCTACCCTCCTCCCCCCTTTTTAGAATGTCTCGGGAGGAGTGTTATTCCGGTCTGTTTCCTGGTTCGGCTTGTGTTTCTTACGCCTTTTGAGTCTGTTCTGATACTGTTCAGCACAGTAACAGCACGGCAACCGCACGAAGTTGTTGTAGTTGCTGATTTGGCTTGTGTTTCTCAAGTGAAACCCGTTTCAGAGTGGATTTATCTTTTTTTTCTCCTATTCGAAGTTGGGAGGCATCCCGGAGATTACGTAGGTTATTGGTCAGCGTG
>DAOVCM010000218.1 GCA_030670015.1 Candidatus Bathyarchaeota archaeon | reverse complement strand
TATATCTAGAGAGATCCTTAGCCGGGGTTTCCTAGCCTGGTAAGGAGCAGGCCTGCTAAGTCTGTGACCCCTGGGTCTCGTGGGTTCGAATCCCACCCCCGGCGCCATTCTAATATAAGGGAGTTTCATATGGGTTGGATTATTAAACCACAGAAAGAGAGGATCTATTTCACTCATATACCTGTTTAGGTCGGATCAATTTTAATAAAAAACTAACTCGCCATATATGTCTTTTTCATTGTAAAAAATATTTAAATCCTTATGAGACAGAATTGGTGCGGCCGCCGGGATTCGAACCCGGGTTGTCAGCTTTCCTCGGATTAACCATGGGGGGCTGAAGTCTTACCAGGCTGGATTCCGCCGACTTGTGTCCACGGCCGCCCGTACGGTTCGACCGCAAATGTTCAGGTAACGATAGAAAATTTCCGTGTTAATAAGCATTTGTCTTAATCGAAGCTCTCTTAAGAGACTTGGCTTATTATAAAATTTACATTTGTAAATTATTAATAGTTAATGTTTTGAGCCCGTCTTCTTCAAGTATCTTAGTTTCTGAACTTTGTTAGGGACAAAATTAACTAATTAAGGCAAACTCCTAAAAAGTTATATACGATGTTGACCTGAAAAGGTAAACGGTTCAAGGCCTTGGGCCTGTAGCTCAGCAAGGCAGAGCATCGGGCTTTTAAGACTTCGGTTGAGGACACCCGGTGGTCAGGGGTTCAATTCCCCTCAGGCCCGCTTAAAGCAAGGCCCCGAAGGGGTGTAAATGGACGTGGAGACAAGAGTCAGGGAATTAAAATATAGAATGATGATAACAGACCTCCTTAAGGTCGCTAGTGAGAGCCATACATACCAGGAGCTGTCCGATGTTCTCGGTCTCAGCCCCCCTATTTTGAGTAGGTATATGCGGGGGCATGTCCTCCCCAGCTATAAAAGGGCCCAAGGCCTTTACGAGAAGCTGATGGAGATCACAGATATTAAGGAGGAGCTGAAGAAGCGCATCATTTTCGATGAGGAAGGGTACTTCAATAATACGCCTCTTGTCTGCGAGATTACATGGCTCAAGATAATGTCCAACTATGCGCTGGAGAAGTTCGCAGGTCGCCGGGTGACTAAAGTTCTCACAGCGGCGGTGGATGGTATCCCCGTATCCACTCTTGTCTCCAACCTTCTCGATGTAAACCTCATCATCGCCAAGGACAGGAAGGAGGTGGGCATCAAAGACTTCCTTGAGGAGACCTACATCCTGAAGGGGTCAGCAATAAGGAAAAGCCTCTATGTGCCCAAGTCGTTAATCAGGAAGAGAGATAGTGTCCTAATCATCGACGACGTCGTCAGAACGGGTGAGACTGTTAAGGCTCTAGTTGACATAGTAAGCAACCAGAGAGCGGATATTGCTGGGATTTATGTTCTGGTGACAGTGGGTGAGGATTGGAAGCACTACCTTAAGGACGTCATCAGCAAGCATTCCTTCGAGACCCTAATTGAGCTGTGAAGCCTATCGGAGGTTGCTCATAAGACTTTTATCCGAGGATCAAGGTTTAGTTGAGGCGAGCCTGTATATGTTCAACCTGATCACTATGAGGGACACAATCCGTATCGACCCCTCTAGGTTTGGTTATCCCCTGAAAGATTCAGCTTTAGAGGAACTCCGGGGTAAGTACGAGGGTTTGGTGGACGAGGAACTTGGCTATGTTATAAGCGTTATCGACCTTCAAATGAACCCTGTTGGGCGGATACTCCCAGGAGATGGTGGGACACACCACTCTGTTACCTTCTCCATCCTTACGTTCTATCCTGAACTCCATGAGGTAGTTGAGGGAGAAGTCGTGGAAGTAGCTGATTTCGGTACCTTCCTCAGGATAGGCCCCGTAGACGCCCTCCTTCATGTCTCCCAGTTAATGGATGACTTCATCTCCTACGACGAGAAGCAGGGAGTACTCCTTGGGAGGGAGAGTGGACGAACCATACAGAGAGGCGACATGTTCAGGGTCAGGATTGTAGCTGTTTCTTTCCCTCGAGGGAGGAGCTCAGGTAAGATCGGAGTGACCGCCCGTCAGCCCTTTCTCGGTAAGAAGGAGTGGATAGATAGTGAGATCGGAGAGTCTCAACCCAAAGACACAGAAGCCCAATCGCAGGAGTAGGTTGAAATTTGAGTAGAGCCTGTAGAACATGTAAGATTATCACCGATAAGAACGTCTGTCCTATCTGCAAGAGTACAGATCTCAGCGACGATTTTTCTGGTCTTCTCGTCATCATGGATCCTGAGGGCTCTCAGCTTGCAGCTAAGATGAAGATCAAACAGGAGGGCCGGTACGCACTCAAAATCCGGTAGCTGTCGTCCTCATCGCCATAATAGGAGGACGACACTTACACTCCCGGTGACCATGCGGGCCGAGCTTAAAGTTCCCCTAGGTAGATTATTAACAGGTAAACCTTCGGACACGGTGAACCTCCTCGGTGAAGTACTCCAGGAGTTGAAGCCACCTATGTTCGCTGTCGTAGGTGATTTCAGCACGAAGAACATCTTGGAGGCGGAGTATGAGCCTGACCTCGTTGTCATTGATCATAGGGTGATGAGGTTAGAAATTGAGCCCCTGGACCTTGGGGGACGGACGGTTCTCAGGGCAAAAAATCTCCAAAGCACCGTTGATGAGGAATCGTGGGCTGCCCTTGAGGAGGCGATAACCCTTAAAAGTATGGCAGCGGTTATCGTTGAAGGTGAAGAAGATCTACTAGTCCTACCTCTTATATCCCTAATGCCTCTAGGATCGTTGATCGTATACGGTCAGCCTAGAGAGGGAATGGTGGTGGTGGAGGTTACAGAAGAGAGGAAGAGATGGGCAGGCTGCTTCATGAATAGAATGGAGGAAT
>DAOVCM010000005.1 GCA_030670015.1 Candidatus Bathyarchaeota archaeon | reverse complement strand
GGCGTGGTCGTGGTGGGCGTGCGTGAGCACCACTCTTTTAAGATTCTCGGGAGCCACCTTGAGCTCCACGAGCTGAGGCCAGACAGGATTCGCGTAGTTACCGACCCCTGTGTCAACAATAACAGCCTTATCTCTACCGATAACATAGATGTTACTGCAAAGCCCCTCACCGACTATCAGGCTTATATCCCTCAACCTTTCAGACATTCTTCCTAGGTCGATGATTCGAGGCATTTAAGATCGGAATCTGGATCTGTTGTGACCGTTAAAAATCCTTCCTTGAATTATCCACTGATCCTGAGAGTCTAGGAGAATATTAAAAAAATTGTATGTGTTTAGCTACTTAGAAAATAGAGCCTGATTTGACCTTCTTTTCTTAAATTTGGAAGATTTTTTCAGTGAAAAAAAGGCTAAATAAAACTCTATTTTGGTGAGCTAGACACGTACATTTTATTTATAGATGAACTCCTCTTGGTTTACAGTTACTGTAAGCAAAGAATTATCATAACTATTCTCAGACTTATTTAAAGGGATAAAAAACAAAACATATCACCTGAGAAAGAGATCGAACAAAGAAAAAAGTTCAAACTGGTCTAGAAACTTATTAAATACTGCTTTTTAATTTCAGATTTAAGAGCAAGTAGCTGCCGTCGTACTCGTAGCTGTACTCATTCACCGCGAAGCCCTCTGGAAGAGTGTATCTCCTGTGGAACGATTCGTCAGCGCTGCTCTTCAGATGAACTACGTTTCCATCTCCCTCAATGTAGACCGTCTTCCTCAGCCTTCTCGGAAGATCGATGGTGATCATGTACTCCATGACCTCAGGTTCACGTTGTATGGGTTCCCACATCGCTTGGCTGTGCCCGTAGCCCCAGCCCCTCCTAGAGAATATAAACCACGGGAGAAGTGATGTGGCGATAAATATCCCTGTAAAGACGACGGTGAGGGCGACAGCAGCCCAGCCACTGACATTACTGAATACAAACGGAAAAATTACTACTACGCCTCCTCCATCTCCGCTCTCCGGGATTATAGCCATGGATGTAATTAGGAGACCGAGGGTTATGAGAAGCATCCCCAGCATCCTGAGACCGACCGAGGAGACACCTCTACTCGTCTGGAGGAGCCGAAGGGACGTACAGTCTGTACCCCGTTCATAATAACTGTTGGAGTATTGTTTGCTCGCCAGGCTGCCGCACCTCATGCAGCGTGTGTCCGTATCAGGCCCCCCACAGGTCTTACAATTATTTCCTCCCATATCTTCACCAGCCTATGATGTCGGGTTGTGCAATTACTGCTGCTATTAGAAGTATGATCACGACAGCTGCGGCAATTCCTAATAGGACCCACTTTCCCCTGCCGGCGAGGACGATGGGTATCGGCCCGATAAAGATGACGCCTGCTGCCTCGTTTAGGGAGTTCTCCCTTTCTCCTCTCTTACTGAAGCTGAGAAGGAGCATGACCGTTCCAAGGCCAGTCATTGTAAGTCCAAGGCCGAGGAGGGCTGTGGAGACACTCATTATTTTTCCTTTCATCCTAGGAAGGGTTCGCAGTCTTAAAGCTTTCTGAGTTGCCTCATACAGTCCAGAGGGCTGCCTTCCCTAAGTACTCGTTTACTTCCCACTCTCTGACCGAGATATTGTCAACGTCAATGGCATGGATGGAATGGAGCCTCGCGTTCCTTATCTCCTCGATTGAAACGGGAGGGCTACTGTAGTAGAGGTCGCAGAGAGCCTTTATAGTGGTGATCTCCTCCTTTGTCCTGAATCGGGGAGGCTTTGTCAGCGCTGGCGGTACCTGCATGATGTAGTATGGCGGTGTAGCGAGTATGAACTTATTGGCGAAGCCGCTATACCGGGTGATCTTACTCGCGATGCGGGCTCTTAGGTAGGTGAGGGGGTCCAGCGCGTGCTCGGGTGGTACGAACCCTGTCTCCACCTCGACGATTATGGAGCCATACCCCTTAACAGCGTAGATATCGCACGAAACCTTATCCCTTGTGTACTCCAGCTCTACATCGAATCCGCCTTGGATGAGGTGTTTAGCGCTGACAAGCTCCATGATGGAGTGGTTAATCTTTACCATGTTCATGCTGTGTAGCTGTAGGAGTCTGTCCCTGAGGTCGAGCATCTTGTTGTAATAGACTTCGTTCAGTTTAGGTCTCATCTTTCTGAGTACAGTTTCAATGTCATTCTGGAACCGGTTCAGTGCCCTGCATCCCCTTCTTATTTCTTTACTCCTTTGAAAGAAGCATAGTATTTAACATGTGAGGTGAAGAACGCTACATAATTGGTGGAGACAGATGTCGCCATGTCTCCAACCCCATCTTGGTCAGAAATGTAAATTCCTCAACCATAAAGAGGTGACTGAAGCAACGGCAGTCGCTACAGCCGAATCCTTTCACCGGTTTTCCTAACTCTGAAATGGCGGAGGCTATGACACATTCCTCTCTCCGATCTGTTTCTTGGATATAAATTGATTCGATGCTCACTTCCGGTTCCTTTAGCAGGTAGTCGATATGCCAATGGATGGCTCGGTAAATACCACGGCTTGTATTCCTGTGCCTACGTACTCTGGCTTCCAGCCCATTCATAGCCGAGCCAACATAAATGTAACGGCCCCGCGGAAATCTAATTCTACCTAAGGCGCCTACATCTATTTCCGCATCAACTGCGATGTAGATACAGAGGCAGTAAGCGCCCTTCAAGACCATATATGATAAAAGCTATCACATTTTAAAAAAGTATTATAAAATATGACATTTTTGGACTTACGCTCATAATTGTCTTGTAGTGTATGTTTATGTTAACTATTAATGCGGTATAAAGGCAATAGATGTGCACATTTTTAACTTGTTAAATAAATAACCACGTCTTGAAACTTATTGGACAATGATGCTTGGTCAATGTCTTTCTTCATTGCATCTTTTTTCTTGTTTCTGAGGACTGAAAAAAGGAATAAAGAAATATGCGCCATGTATCATAACTTCTGGATGATTTATAAAGCGGTTATTCTGGATTTTGGGGGGACTTTGGCTGAAGGTTATATTAACTGGTCTGAGTTCCACCATGTGATCAGGAAGTCACTCAAGGGACTGGGACATTCCATCGAGCTTAGTAGGCTGAAGAAGGCTATAGGAGGGGCGCTTCAGGAGCTGGAGAGAGTGCGGGCAAGAGGTGAGGAGCTTACCTTGGAGGATGTGTATGGATCTGCGCTCGCTAAGCTAGGAGTACCTCCAGATTGTGAGACCCTTGAGATGATCCATTCTCTCTTCAGGACACATTATAAATCGATTCTCTATCCTTGTGTCGAGGAGGTGCTCCAAAAGCTATCGGAGCGTTACGACCTCGCACTCATATCCAATACTATGAGCGACCAGCCTAGGCTTATACTTGAGAAAACTGGACTTGTCAGATTCTTCAAGGTCGTGATATGTTCCCGTGACCTGGGTATCCGGAAACCAAATCCTCATATTTTCACGTATGTTTTGGAGAAACTTGGTGTCGATCCTGGTGAAGCGGTTCATGTTGGGGACAGTGTCGAGGCCGATATGGAGGGCGCGTTGAACGTGGGAATTCAACCTATATGGATAAAAACCGCGGAACCGCAAGCTTGGACAGGATATGCAATATCCAGTGTATGTGAGCTGCCAGCCTTCTTGGACACCCTTGAGAGTATGTAACCTTAGGGTTTGAGTACTCTTGACCGGCGTTTCATAACACTCGCAGGCATACTGGAGGGCATATCCGAGTAGAAGCCGGCATCAGGTCGCCTAGAATTATCGGTTCCAACTGTAAAGGTAGATTGTGTGGCTTCGGAATCCATCCTTGAACTTCAGGTTCTTCACGTATTCCCAGCCTGGGATGGAAAAGTCATGGGTGACAACACGGGTCCCTTGTTTGAGTTCTCGCTCAAGCTTAGGTCTTATCTTCTCGTTAGCTCCAGTGGTCAAGTACATGGTCACAACATCAGCAGGATTCAGGTCTACGTTAAACATATTTTCATGGATGAACTGAGTTTTTTCACCAAGATTGAGGTCTTCCCTTTTCTTGGATGCTTCGTTAAGTAGCCGCTTGTTCAGCTCGATGCCAACCGCTCGAGCTCCGAATTCTTGGGCAGCCATTATCACTATCCGACCGTCTCCACTACCCAGGTCGTACAGAGTCTCCCCCGGCTTCAATCCAGCATACTCCAGCATCTTTCTCACCACGTTCATGGGTGAGGCTACGAAGGGTGCGATCGAGCCGCTTCCAGTATACAAACCTTGAGATCCTCCTAGGTGATACGTTTTATTCTTTGTATTCCCACCAACATCCGTAATAAAAAGCATGTGTTAGGACTATAGTTAAACCATATAACGTATACGCAAAACTAAGACTTGAATCAGATCTTTTTCGGAGTTACCATCTCTTCGAGTCTGAATTCATAGGTGAAGTTCTCAAATGGGAAATGTTATTTTTATCGTTCCTGATGAGTGAGAACAGTCCGCCTAATTATTTTAGCGACATCTCACAGATTTCTAGTTCCGTCTTCATGGAATCCACAATTTGATGATAAGATTTGATAATAAATTTTCGTCGGATACCTTCACTCAGGGGTAACGTTGAGAACCATTAGGAATATGGGCTATATCCTTTTAACAACCTAAAGAGTTAAAGGGGAAACAGTTGAAGATGCTATTCTTGAGGGGTACATATTGGACGATGTTGAGGAGTCGACACTCGTATTCGAGCTAGACCCAGTAATCAGGGAAGTTATGGAATATTTTGCTAAGAATATTTCTCTGAAGATTAAGCTTGTAAAAATGCTGCGAGATGGTGAGGTACAAGAGGAGATTTTCGAGAGGCTTTTCGAAAGCTACTCGGCACTGGGTGAGCGCCTGAGTAAAAACCGGGATGACATGATCCAGAGGATTAGCTTCAATCTGGAATCAATGGATAACGCATTGAAACAGGCGAAAATCGGATTGGACGAGCTTGAGATAAGGAAGAAAATTGGTGATGTTTCAGAGGCGGAATATAATGTTAAAACACCAGCATTCGAGTGGGATATAGAACAGTACAAAGATAAGGTAAGTCAGAAAAAGGGTGAGAAAGCTTTTCTAGAGAGCCTTATATCTGTGATGTCAACTGAAGAGATTGCCGAACTCAAGGCAATAGGTGAGAGTTGTCTGGAGGATATCGACAGCTTTAAGGAATCGAGAAAAATTAATGCGGAAATGGCATCGAAAATAAAGACGACTTTAGAAGATGCATTAACCTCCCTCTCTTCTTCTTAGTCCTTCTCAAATGAACCGTCTCTATACGCGTTTGTTTCAAACATATTTCTAAAGAATATGTTCAGACGGTTAATTCCCTAATTTGTTAATCATGATGCTCCAAGATTGTTTGCTGAATTAGCCCAAAGATAAATTGACAAAATTGTAGATTAAACGAATGTGAATATGCCTTATATGAGTAACAATATTGTTTTCCGTATCATAAACCTCTTATTCTATTCATTCATGAATGAGAATTACATGGAAAAAGGAAGATCACGTGGAAGCCTTGATTGTATCCCTGATTGGCTGAGGGATAACCTAGTTCTACGACTGTTTGATAATTGCGGCTTCCGAGTTGAGGTATTATACGATTACAAATATCGGAACGGGATTTGCGATAAGCCTCTAATAATGATAAAACGTAAACGAGAGTGTAAGAGGTATAAATAATCCAGATGCACTCTGATTTCACGTCTTATAACAGGCTTGGAATTCTCTATTGATATTATAGTGAAGAAACAGTCTGCTGCCTTGAATGTAAAATTGATGGTGATAGCTCTAGGAGTCCTGTTGGAACATTGCTATAAATTCCTCCTGAAGGAAATAGTAATCTTTGTTTGAAACGTTAAGTAGTAATGACACCATTTTGTGAGCTGGAGGTTTAACGATTTTGAGTTCAATCCCATGTGAGAAGCATTCAGTCTTTGATTATATAGACTCAAACCATAAGCGGATATCCGATTTCCATCGGGAGATATGGTGCTACGCTGAGCCGGCTTTCAGGGAATACAGGTCTGCGAAGGCCTACATCAAGCTCTTGCAAAGGGAGGGGTTCGTAGTCGAGGAAGGTAGTGGCTGTATGCCCACAGCCTTCTGCGCTATTTGGGGTAATGGTAAACCTGTTATTGCTGGATTCGCAGAGTACGATGCAGTACCGGGCTGCTCCCAGGCGGCTGTACCCTATCGGAAGCTGAGGGACGAGAATCTCCACCCATGGACAGCAGGTCATACTGACCCGCACTCCGGCTTGGGAACTGGAGCTTTATTCGGATTCCTTGCCGCAAAAAAAGCTATGGAGGAGAACGATCTTATTGGGACGCTGAAAATCTTCGGGGAGCCCGCGGAGAAGGTCTGCGGCTCTAAGCCCGTCCATGCTGCGAAGGGGTATTATGACGATTTTGATGCCTCATTGCCCTATCACCCCAGTGGCATCAACGCAGTGCGCAAGGAAATTCAAGGCGGGTCTTACTATAACACTCTGTATACCTTCGAGACGTTACACCCCCAGAGGTGGTTCAAGCCTAAGAACGTGCCTTTCCGTATCGCAGGTCACGCGGGTGGGAGGGTTCCAGCAGCCCTTGACGCTGTCTGCCTTATGTACACAGCTACAAAATATGTGGAGGACGCGATGCTGCCGTACACGGCTTACTGGACACTTAACGAGTTCATCATGGTTGGAGGTCAGGCGACGTCTGACAACCTGCCACCCCGCATTGCTCAGATCCAGTATGCTCACCGAGCCCCCATGTTGGAGATGCAGGAGCAGATTGAACGGGTGTTGGATAACACCGCGAAAGGGGTAGCACAGATAACTGGCACTAGGGTCTCGAAGAGGGTCATCACGAGGACCCGGTGTGGCCTCGCCAACGTATCTCTCTCGGAGATCACTTACAGGAACCTGCAGCTCGTTGGCCCGCCGGAGTTCTCCGAGGAGGCTAAAGAGTTTGCGAGGAAAATTCAGGAGAACCTCAGGTATGAACCAATGGATGAACCGCTCTCGAAAGAATGCCAGGAGATAATGCCTATTGACGGCCCTGATACGGCCACAAGATACCAACTCCCAGGTTGGGTGGAGACTCAGGGCTCGGACGACTACGTCGAGTATCAGTGGACCGCCCCGTCCACTAGGCTATACACTGCCAACGCTATCCTGAGGCTTCCTGACCCTGATGCGAGTATACCGTTGTGGGCGAGATACGCAATGAATGGCTACTCTCCATGCGTCGATCCCGGCATCATCACCGCTTCGAAAACCATTGGTGCAACCATCATTGACTTGATAACCCATCCGGAAGAACTTGATAAGGCGAGGAAGGAGTTCATCGAACGAACAGGTGGAGGCGTCGGCGGGTCCAAGTGGGTACCTCCCCTCTTGCCCAAGGACTTCTACCCACCTATCGACCTCCCGTGGCCTGAGTATGTTACAACGCAGCGGGGCTTCGAATGGTCCCTAACCCGACCTGAGGTGCAGAAGGAGTACAAGGTACTCCATGAAGGCCTGTAAACCACCTCTCTTTTCCCTCATTCAAAGGAGGATTCGAAACTCTCTAATTCAGATAATTTATAACCCTAAATACTCCCGCTGAAATGCAAGTGGATGATATGGACATCAATTCTATCAGAGGCGATTTCCCTGCTCTACAGGAATGGACGTACCTTGACAATGCCTTTGTAGGTCTCTTTCCCCGACAGGTCAGGGAGGGATATGATGAATTCCTCGACCTTTGGATGAACTTCAGCGCGAAGAAAAATAAAACCATTCTGTCAGAGTGGCTGGAAAAAACGGAAGATGTCCGAGGCATGATCGCGAATTTCATAGGAGCGGCATCATCGGAGATTGCTTTCACTATGTGCACAGGCTCCGGATTGAATATCGTGATAAACGGGACTTCATGGAGGAAGGGAGACAACGTGGTCTTTCCTGAATATGAGCATAACCCACTAGACACTACAACCCTCCGACGATCTGGCGTTGAATCACGGGTCCTCAAGTTTCAGGATGGGAAACTGGAATTAAATGAACTAGAAAAAGCAATCGATGACCGCACCCGCCTCATACAGGTGAGCCAGGTAAGCTATGTAAACGGATTCAGGTTCGATCTCAAAGAGGTTGCAGACATTGCCCACGAGCACGGCGCTAGGATACTAGTTGATGCCACCCAAGCCATAGGGGCACTGAAGACTAACGTGATGAAGGAGGATGTTGATTATGTTTCTGCGGCACCTTACAAGTATATGATGGGCCCAGCGGGACTCGCGTTTCTCTATGTTAAATCCGACCACCTTGAAGAGTTGAATCCCGACAGGGTTGGCTGGAAAAACCAGATATGGAGGGGTGAACACGCGGAGGAACCTCTGGATCAGCCAGAAAGTGCAGAGAAGTTTGAGTATGGAACACTGCATTTCCAAGGAATGTATGGGTTAGAGAGGTCCCTGAATTACCTTGACAAAATAGGTATGGATGTAGTAGAGAGGAGAAATCTTGAACTCTCGAGTTATCTCTGGTCAAGAATCAAAGATCTAGGCAAGAAAATGTACACCCCGCCAGGGACAAAATCCCCCATCGTCAGCTTTTACGAGCGCGACGCGTCTGAACTTAGTGTAAGGCTAATGAAGTCGAAAGTCAAGGTCACAGGAAGGAAAGCACATGGTGAACATCTGAGGGTTTCTCCCCACTTCTATAACACTCGTGAAGACATTGATTTCTTCATTGAGAAACTTGAAGAAAATGTATGATGAAACTGGTTCCTACTTTTCCTATGGTTTTTTGAAAACAAGAAAGTTAACTCGAACTGACAGCACCTCACCAACGAATCTGAGAAGAGGGGGGACACGCCCCCACATATTTATTATTACTCCGTCCCATCACCGGTACTGGAGAGAGAGTTTTCTCTGAGCCGCTGAGAAACCTTTGATCTCTGAACCGTCAGCCTTCTTCATTCCCAATTGTCTTGCGACCTCTCCATAGCTGGTGGATAATTTATACTCCGGAGTCATCGAGAACCTTGTAGGCATAGAACCGGTACCAGGTTGTTCAAGGCCGTGGGCTAACCTGCTTATCTGATTTTTTGGGACTGAAAAAATCATCTCGTCATCCTGTGCTCCAGCGTAACCCCTGTCTCCCCTACAGGGCACAGCCACATGGCACTCTCCTTTAAGCATGGAGGGCACAACTGCATAGACGCACGCTGAGTGTCCACCCAGTACAGTAGTGATATCCCGTCCATCCTCATAGGCGATGCCCAACAGAAGCCGTAGCAACTGTGAGGAGTTACAGTATATCACAGCTACGTCAGGCTCAAAGCTAGCCGTCTTCAACGGCGCTGATAATATGCCCACATACCTATTCGCTTCGAATCGAGGAAGTTCACGAGCCCAATTGGACCCAGCTTCAAGGGAGCTGACTCCGTCTGGATATCGGTTGTGCCCATCAAGGAAAAACTGCGGAGGCTCAGCCAGCCCGAAACCGATGACCGGCTCGGGACACCACATATCCTCAAAAAACTGGGCGACGGTTTCCCCAAACTTCCGGGAAAGAGAGAAACACTGGCATGTCGACATGCATGCTCCGAAGTCCCTTTTCGGTCTCTTGGCCTCCTTCGGGATGTCCTCTCTCGTCTCCAACATCTTGACTGCGAGGGGATAACTCGAAGGTCTAATCTGCTCCTCAATTCGCGTGCCATACTCGTTGAAAACGTTCAACCAATTTTCACCGATACAACATCCTCCTTCGAATTAAAGAAGATATCCACACATAAGAGAAAGTTATTTTCCCTTTTTCATAATGGGACCTCCTTCGCATCATTTGGATTTTACATACCTACAAATTCTGTTTCTTTCGGACGCAGATTATGTATCTCCTCAATCTAAGTAAAAGAAGCTCTAACCCCATAATGATTTCACATGGCTGTTCCCTTCTGATTATTTATACGGCTTCTGACGTAGATTAGAAAACTCTGGATATTCCGATTTACCATTTCTTCTCTTTAGTTCTAAAATATCCTCTTTATGTTGAAATGAAAACTTACTGACTTTGGATATTGTCTAAGTCTTCCAGTTAAGGTGTTGTTAATCGAAAATCAGGAACTGAAATTATACATCTGCTTTCCTGAAACTGATAATTTATCCAGAGTCAAGTTCCCTTACAACCTTCGTTTTTCAGTTAGCAAGCCTTGATATGCAACTGAAATTCATAACTTTGTTAATATCTGCTATCGCTTATTCCAAATTCATAATTTATCCAAAAATGGAATTTTTTTCCAGTATAGGGAAAAAACACAAATATTTTCCCAATATTGGGAAATACTCCCCTAAATGGTTAGAGAATGTTTATATCTAAATAATGTACAGAAACAAGTCAGAAAAGAGGTGGAATGATGAAGGGAAAGGTTATCGCCTGGCTTCTTGTGTCGGCTTCGATAATGGGTTGTATCTTATCCTTCGGAAATTTCCTCGCGTTTTTGAATAACCTAGTAATGTGAAAGGGAGTTGTAAAAAATGAAAGCAAAAACTGTTAGCCGGACGCTAATGATCGGTTCAATCTTGGTTGGATTAATGTACACAGCCGTTTGGGTGACATTACTCGTTGTCATCTAGACACTTAAGATGATGTGGTGTTTGGAATGGGTAGAAGGAACAACATAGATATTTGTGCTGATATCCTGCAGGTGGCCAAGTATGGTGTAAATAAAACCGGGATAGTATACAGGGCTAACCTTAACTTCAACATCGTGAAGAAATATCTTCACAATCTCATGGATAATGACCTGCTAGACAGGACCGAGGATCGTCTTTTCGTAACCACAGAGAAAGGGGTTCACTTCCTCGAACAGTACAGAGAATTTATGGTGCCAATGAATAAGATGTAATGACTGGCATACTTAATTGAGCCAACATCATCCCTGTTATCAAAGATCCTTTTCTTCGCTTACTACATCATAACAATGATTTTTACATGTTCGTGATGAGTAAGAAGTAGGCGAGTAAAATAAGTATATTTCAATAATATAGATTATTAAAACTCTAATTATTTATTATGCAATAAGATGTATAGTTTCTTGAGCTAGTTTGCCCAGTCTTCACATCGATGATGAGGGGAAGGAGAGCCCTCGATCAAACTCTACAATAGAGCTTAGGCAGATGGAAGAGGGGTATCACAGTCTTTTTGAGTTGGCACCTGACAGTATCGTACTAACTAATGTGAACGGTGTGATTAAAGCAGTCAACTCTGCCACATTAAGTTTATCAGGTTATTCAAAGGATGAGCTGGTTGGTAACCATATCTCAAAGTTAATCTCTCTTAAGGAGAGGGATATTCCAAGACTCTTTAACATCTTCTTTTCCTCTCATCATTCGGCACCTAAGCCTTTTGTCATATCTCTATCTAATAAGGAAGGAACTGAAGTCTGGGTAGAAGCTCACATTGGGTTACTAGATATTGGGAGCAAGGAACCCGATATACAGTTGATCCTACGGGACATCACCGACCGTAAACGGGTTGAGGACGAGCTACTGTTCAAGAACACTCTCTTTGAGGCACAGTCTGAAACGTCCCCTGATGGGATTCTAGTGGAAGACCGAGAAGGTAACGCCATCCTGTTTAACAAACGATTCGGGAAGATGTGGGGTATCCCCCCGGAGGTCCTAGAGACAAGGTCGCGTGTACAATATCTCTGGTATCTACTTGACCGCGTAAAGAAGCCTAAAGCGTTCATGAAAAAAGTTGTGTCTCTATATGAACACGAGGACAAGAGAAGCCAGGAGGAAATTGAACTTAAAGACGGGAGAATATTCGACAGGTGCTCCTCACCTCTCATAGATTCAAACGGTAAATATTATGGCAGGATCTGGTTTTTCAGAGATATCACGGAGCGCAAGAGGTATGAGGAAAAACTGGAAGCCCTACATAAACACTCTGTTGAACTAAGTCAAACTATAACGCTTGATGAAGTTGCAGCGTCAACACTGAACGCAATAGAGGAGATCTTTGGATTTAGCTATCTCGGATTCGGCGTCGTTGAGGATGGCCTCCTGCGTTTCAAATACGGGAGAGGTGAATCCACAGTCACTGAACTGCCTCTTGGAGGCCCTGGAATCAGCGTCAAAGCCGTTAAGACAGGTAAAACTCAGCTTGTTCCTGATACTAGAAAAAATGAGGACTATGTGTCAAGCCGAGTAGAAGGAGACCAAGAGACTTTATCTGAACTAGATGTCCCAGTTAAACTTGACAGAGAAGTAATAGCTGTCATTAACGTCGAGAACGAGAGGGTCAATGCCTTCAACAACTGGGACAAAAGGCTTCTGGAAATACTGGCACAGCACATCGCATCTGCTATCGCCATCATCCAACAGAAAGAAAAACTGCAGATAAGTTTGAACGAATTGAAACGATCAAACCGTGAACTAGACGACTATACCTATGTGGTATCTCACGACTTGAAAGCTCCCCTCAGGTCTATCACAGCCTTCAGCAAGTTCCTACTGGATGACTACTCTAATAAACTGGACGAGACCGGCAAAGAGTATTTGATGAGGATAATCGATGCTTCCACAAGAATGGATGGCCTTATCAAGGACCTGCTTGTCCTCTCCAGAGTAGGCCGAAAATACACTGAGGCTGAAATGGTGGACTTGAACGAACTCGTGGATCAGATCAAACTGGATTTTGAGGCTCAACCAGGGGATAGCGGAGTAGAGGTCGTAGTATGTGAACTACCGAGAATAAGAACCCAGAAGGTTTGGATGAGACAGCTGTTCACAAACCTCATCGTGAACGGTCTGAAGTTCAACAAGTCGCCTACTCCTAGGGTTGAGGTGAGCTGTGTGGAGCGTGAGGGTGACTTCTTGTTTAGTGTTAGGGACAACGGTATCGGAATTAAAGAGAAGGATCAGAAACGGCTCTTCAAACTTTTCCTGAGACTTCATACACAGGATGAATACTCGGGTACGGGCGCAGGCTTGGCCATCTGCAGGAAGATTGTGGAGTCCCTCGGAGGGGAGATCTGGGTTGAGAGTCGTGTTGGTGAGGGAAGCACTTTCTACTTCACTTATCCTAAAGAGCCTGAGATGAAGAAATCAATGCATACTCCTCAGGTGGAACATTCCGATACGGATGTTCCTATGGAAAATGTTCCAGTAGGTTAAATGTTGATACAGGAGTGATTAAATGATGGACAGATTTGATGACTTGCCTGTTCTCCTTGTGGAGGACAACCCTGATGACGTGCTCATCACCAGAAGAGCGTGGAAGAAAGGATGTATTCGGAATAAACTTCAAGTGACAAGAGATGGCGAGGAGGCCATCCGGTTCCTCAGGAAACAAGATGAATATAGCAACGCACCTACCCCATGCTTGATCCTTTTAGACCTTAAGATGCCTAGAGTCGACGGCTTCGATGTGCTTGAAATCGTAAAAAACGACGATGACCTCAAGAGCATTCCCATAATAGTCCTTACGTCCTCTGAAAGGAGAGACGATATAAACCGTGCTTACAAACTAGGTTGTAACAGCTACATCGAAAAACCGGTGAGCTTTGACAAGTTCATAAAAACTGTCTTGGCGATCAATAATTACTGGCTGACCCTTTCTAAAATGCCAATTAGAACGGAATAGATGTATCCACTGAAAAATAGGAAAGCATTTCAACACAACATAAACAAAGGAAATTAGAGAGACCCCGGTTTTAACCTACGTATAGTGTGAGTGCTAGGATGACAGATAAAATAATTGGCATACTAGGTGGGATGGGACCAGAGGCCACGGCCGATCTTTTCTACATGATAATTAGGGCCACTCCCGTCGAGAAGGATCAAGATCATATTGAGACAATCATATATAGCAACTCAAAAGTGCCAGATAGAACCCCGGCCATCCTGGGAGAAGGACCCAGTCCAGTAGCTGAGATGGTTAAAGTGGCAAGGAAGCTGGAGGAAGCAGGGGCCGACTTCCTAATTATTCCTTGCAACACCGCTCATTATTTTATAGACGAAGTTCGGGAGGCTGTAGGCATCCCAATACTCCACATGATCGAATTGACAGCGAAAAAGATTGGAAACGACTTTTCCCAAGTGAAGCGTGCAGGCCTCATTGCGACTATAGGAACGATAAAAAGCAGGATTTATAGTCAGAGCTTCGACGAGGTTCAGGTTGATATCTTGATACCTCCGAACGGTCTTCAGCTGGAAACCATGAAAGCTATATACCAGCACATAAAAACCGGGGACCTTGAGGGAGGAAAGGAGATACTCCTGAGGGTAGCTGACAGTATTATACAAGAAGGTGCCCAAATAATAATCTGCGGTTGTACTGAGGTTTCACTTGTACTCAAGAATGGAGACCTCCCTATGCCTGTCGTTGACCCCCTTCAGATCTTAACAGAGACCGCTGTTAAATTTGCCCAGGAGAGGCTATGATCACCTACCAATAGTTATCCTCAAGTGAAGATTGATATTTGATTCAGACATTTAAAAACGCTGGATGTAATTCCTCTCTATTTAAACTATTTAAATAACCGTTGTAGTCTTTATAAGCGAAGGCTATGAAGTTCGTCCATCTCAAAACATTGAGAGATCTCGTGATGCTGGTCGCCTCATCTCCTACGATGAGCGTCATTCAGCACCTCAAGAATGGGGGTTCTCATCTCTACTTCATTATAGGAGGAACATTGAGCGAGATCTTCCTCTACTTCGTGAAGGAGGAAAAGGAAATTGAAGGAAATTTCATCACATACAACACTTATACTGGTGAAATCGGTTCAAGTACAAAAATTCAGCATGAGCCGAATTTGAACTCTTTCCCCGTGGTGGAGATCGAGAATCAGAACCTACTTCCCGAAGAGCTGCTTACGCGTGTGAACAGTCTCTGAGAGATGATGACGACGAGCTTCGTATTAAGAGGTATGTTTAATGTCTGAAAAACAGGTGGATATAAGCATCGAGAACGTGGTTGCCTCTGCTTCTCTGGACCAGAAGATCGACCTTCTTGCTATCATGAAAGTCTTTAGGAACGTGGAGTACCGGCCCAAGCAGTTTCCCGGCCTTGTTTTTAGGCTTAAGCGACCAAAGACAGCAACTCTCATCTTTGGTTCTGGAAAGATGGTTTGTACAGGAGCTAAGTCAGAGAAGATGTCCAGAAGTGCTGTAAATAAGGTTGTGAGGGAGCTGAAGAAAAACGGCATTATAATCCTTGGAAAGCCCACGATCGTCATCCAAAACATCGTTGCCTCTGCTAACCTCCACGGCAAAATAGACCTTGAGATGGCGGCGGACATCATGGAGAACGTAATGTATGAGCCAGAGCAGTTCCCTGGCCTCATCTATAGAATGGCCGAACCCAAGGTAGTGATGCTCCTATTCGCGAGCGGCAAACTCGTCTGCACAGGCGCTAAACACGAGGACATGGTCAAGGAAGCCGTTACAAAGCTCCACGGCATCTTGGAAGACTATGAACTCATCTACTACTCGTAAATACTTATCTGAGGTTTAACCGTGGTGAGGAACAACGCTTTGGAGCGCAGGGCGCTACAGCTCATCGTCGAAGCAGATGAAGCTGGAATATTCCAGAGCGACATGTGGAAGAAACTAGGTGTCACCAGCCGAGAAGGATCGAGGCTCGCCCTCAAATTCGAGGAAAGAGGCCTCATCGAGCGGAGGAAGGTGCTCAATGAGGGGCGGTGGACCTATCAGCTGTTCTCTCAAAAGAAACCTGTTACTATCGACTCAATATGTGACTGTCCGTGTATGGTCTGTAGTGAGTTGGAAAAGTGCTTTCCAGGGGGACAGGTGTCGCCTATTCACTGCCAGTTACTGACTGCTTGGATAAACCAAATCGCTGCAACGACTGAGATAAACCCTGAAATCTAACGGGGATCCGAACTTGGGCGAAGGGTTGAGGGAATATGGAAAATACCTCATTTTCTTCCTAGTCCTCGCTGGGTCCGCATTTGGAGGTATCCAGATCCTCAAGTCCACGCTGAAGACACAGTATCCTGTAATGGTCGTCGTCTCACAGAGCATGGTCCCGACACTGGGTGTAGGCGACTTCATCTTAGTAGACCATATTGAAGACTTGGATGAAGTAGCAGCGGCACCTCAGCCCGAGGGAGATATTCTCGTGTTCCAGAGGTCGAGTTCCTCAGACGAGTACATAGTCCATCGGGCCGTCGAAAAATTTTCCAGGGATGGAAAATGGTGGTTCATAACCAAAGGAGACCATAATCAAGTGAACGATGGTCACCCTGTCCCGGAGAATAGGGTCATCGGGAAAGTCATCGGAAAGATACCTATACTTGGATATTTCCCCCTCTTCATCAAGACGTCAAGAGGTTTCACTCTCGTCGCCGGTCTAATGGCCATCGTGTTTTTCGCTGACTACATTATGCCCGACAAGAGAACGGAGAAAACTGGGGGAAGATTCCCATACTTATCCCTAATCCCTTTCTTGGTTACACCAATAGTTTACATAGCTTTCATGTTTAAACCTGATTCCCACTTACAAATCGAGTTATTCGCTCTAGCCCTATGGTACTTTGGATGTATACTAGCTCCAGTCGCCTTCGAGGACGACGACATGGGCCTCATGTTCTGGCTCTATCACTTTGTACTCTCAATGATCCCACTAGGATGTGACATCGTCTGGTGGATGACCGGGATCACGCCAAGCATGTGGTGGTACGTAGAGGGAAGTACGGTTCCCCTCACATGGCTACTGCAGAA
>DAOVCM010000176.1 GCA_030670015.1 Candidatus Bathyarchaeota archaeon | reverse complement strand
GGCATCCACGTCATTTCCGCAAGCCGTTAAACGTCATCCTCTTCATGCTCTTAAGTTTCTTTAAATCAACCTCCTAATCTCACCCCAATACGCTTTTTCATACCATCTGAAATAGGCCCGCGGGAAATCTGGTCACCGTAGTCACAGACCTGGTGAAGGTACGGGTTCCGTCTAAGGCGCTTCGCTAGGTCCTTCACATATGGGATCTGTTCCAACTACCGCAGCAGGAAGGTCTTCAGATCCCACTGGGTTGTACTCCATGGGCCTCTCCGAGCCTTCTCTGTAGAGGTCCGTCCAGAGGATGGAATGGACAGGAGTTAAATCCAGGTTCTCGAATAGCACAAACAGGCGTTTTATACGTAAAATGTTACTTTACGATATTCTCGAACAGTAGCATGGGAGAACCGACCTCCTTCATTCTTTCCTCAAGGTGATTGAGGCCGTTCTCCCAGGTTAACCATGAAACCTTGTTAGACCCTCCGACCACGTTGAATTATCAACACATAGCGTGAAAATGAATTAAAACAATTTTAAACCAATTTCGGGGACAAGGCAGCGCGCGCTCGCGCATAAACTTATTAGGTATTCAGAACTTACAAAGTATTTGTGACACTAATATGAGGAAGAACCTGTCGGTCTTTGTGCTTGTATTATGGATTGCATGTAGCTTATGCGGATTTTTCTGTGACCTTTCTAATGTTTATGCCACTGATAGTTCTACAACCATTGATGAAACCTACATAATTCGTGTAGCTGTATACAATGGCTCAGGCGCCGGGCGCGACACTTTATTGGCTCAAGTGAAAATGTACGAGTGGATGGGCTGCGCGGTCACCACTATTACGGGTCAAGATATTCTTGACGGGTGTCTCGATAATTTTGATCTGTTAAGTTATCCGGGTGGACACTATCCTGCTTACTGGGAGATAGGTCAAGAGGGAAAGAGGAAGATACGAGACTTCGTCCATTCTGGTGGTGGGTACCTAGGTATCTGTGCAGGGGCGTGGTGGGCCTGCGACTACATGGTGTGGATGGATGACCCCAACTACCCGCCGCCTGAATATCACGTTGAGGGAAACGAGTCAAACCTTGACTTTTTCCCAGGTGTTGCTCGAGGACCTATAGAGGAGATCACTCCATTTGGGACGGGCAAGATGACTGGAATAACGTTCGTCAACCGCACCCACCCAATTACAAATTCCATTCCGGAGCATTTGACGGTTCTGTACTGGGGAGGCCCTCACCTCCTGCCCTATGATGGTGCGAATGTTTCGGTGCTGGCCACATTCGATGTGACAGGTACCCCAGCTATCGTCGCCTTGGAGTATGGGAAGGGCAGGGTCTTCTTGTGTAGCCCACATGGAGAGATTGAGGAGGACAGCGACAGGGACGGAATGCCCCTAAGCTTCTACATCAAGGAGGATTTCACGGACCCGGAATCTGACTGGCCTCTCTTCCTCGAGGCGGTAAAGTGGCTTACCCTGAGGTCGACCCTCAGCAGGATGGAGGAACTGACCGATTTGTATAGGGATAGCGGAGTTCAGGAATTGACTTCGAAGATCAGTGACCTCGAAGATGAGATGCAGCGCCAATCAGAATCTGTGAACGCTAAGTTAGAAGCGTTGGAAGCTCAAATCCAGAGTATACAGGGAGCTCTCGAAGATGAGCTTGATAATTTATCGAATTCAGTTATGAGCCTTGAGGAAGAGAATACGGAACTAGGTGAACAACTATCGTACGTACAGGAAACGCAAATGCAAGAGAGAGCGACTCCATCAAACACGCCGTATATTATTTCGGGAATATCATTAGGTATCTCTATTGTTGCTTTAATTCTTTGTTTCCTACGGACTCGAGACTGAATCAGTTGAAAGTGAAAACACACATTTTCGTGCGCGCAGATCTGAATGTAGTATTAAGTGAAAAGCAAATGTCTTGTATTCGTCTCACGCGCGCTGGTTTGCCCTGAAATTCGTCTTCAACACACGCGTATGGACCAGACTGGCGAACCTGTAGAACATCACCCACTCCATAGACTATACTCCACGATGTCATACACGTCACCTGGCAGGAATCACACCTCCCATACGCGCGCGCATCCCCGGGGCATCAATGTAAGGCTGAGAGACGGGAAATTAGCGCGCGCGGACTATTCGAGGAGCTCTTTGGCTGATGCAATGAGCTTGGCTGTCACCTTTGAGGACATACCTGTCTTCTCTGATACCGTACCGGCGTCAACAGAGGCTATCGATTCCACAGTGTCGAACCCGGCCCTCCTAAGTTTCTCCTCAGTCGCCTTGCCCACGCCTTTGATTTCTCCGATATCCAGAATTGAAGCTTTAGAACTCTCAGCTTCAAGGGGTTCGCGTGCTAGCGTATCAGGTAGAATTTTTATTTTGGTTGCTTCTTTTCCCTTAGGAGCGTCAATTAGTTCGAATTCTACATCCTTGCCTATTTCGGGTTGGACTAGTTCCGGGTAATTTGATACATGGAAAAATACTTCTTCCTGACTATTCTCAGGCGCGATAAATCCAAATCCTCTGCGCGAGAAATATTTTATAATCTTACCTTTCATTCGTAAACACTCTCCTGAGTTAAGGTAACTACAATAAAATACCTTGTGGTTTTGCGTGCACAGGATCAACTCGCGCGAGCGAACCCAACCCGCTGATATTTAGATAATTCCCCATCGTGGTATCACTGCAAGGTAAGCCTGCCTAAGCTCATCATGGTCAACATGATCATAGATGTCAATCGCTTCTCCACGGAAATCTCCCCGAAGCTCCTTGATGAACTCCCTACTCAATCCATTCCTTCGCAGAAGCGTTGTGAACCAGTGCCTGAAACAATGAGGGCTGAAATGATCCTCGAGCCGAGAGCGTAACGGATCATGAAAGCCAAGCCTTTCAGCGTGTCGGTTATAGTGCTATACACGATGTTTCTCCCCATTCTACCCCCAAGGCCACCGACGAAGAAAGCCTCCTCACCAAGTTTAGCATAGCTCTCTCTCACCCGGAGCCAGCGATTAAGAAGAACTGCCGTCTCCTCCTCAAAATACACGTAGAGATTGCTTCGCTTATTCTTCCGCTTGCGCGCGCGTCTCCCAAGAAAGGGCAGACCTCTCCGTTGTTGATAGGTGAGTCTTTATTATGGACGTCGGGGTAAGTCTACCCATTTATTACTTATCCGGGAGAACGGTATGAAAAGGGAGCCTTCGTGATGGTTAAGCAAAAAGTTCGATATTCATGCAAGTGTAGCCGTGTCGATCCCGAGCATACCATAGAGGATGGCGGGGACGGCTGGACACGGTACGTCTGCTCCTCTTGTGGTAAAGTCAAGTTTGTGTGGATCGGTCGCGTAGTCAAGGACTCGGAAGGGAAGTGACTGTAGCCAATATGCAGGACCAGGATACACGGAGTTTGGTTGAACGCGGGGAAACTGTATGACACAGGAATCAAGTGTA
>DAOVCM010000057.1 GCA_030670015.1 Candidatus Bathyarchaeota archaeon | reverse complement strand
AAAATGGAAGCTAGAAGTCAAAAATGGGAGCGTCCCGAAGTTGTAACCATTGATGTGCGTTCACTGATCCCTTCCTATCGCCACCCCGTAATACTCGCCATATTGGGTAAGTTGAGAGAGATAAGGGCCCCAGATGCCCTGCAGGTGGTCAGCGATCACAAGCCAGTGGGCCTACCGATGGAACTCGAGATGAGAGAGCAGACAAAGGGGCGATACGATCTCAGCTACGAGGAGCAGGAGGGCGGGGTCTGGCTGATCAGGATCAAAACGAAAGAAGATAAGGGTGAATGAACTGTCAACATCCAAGCGCCCGACATTAAAGCGCACCTTAGGCTCCCTGTTTTCCCAGAATATCCAATTTTTTAGGGTAGTCTATTAATGCATCTAAATTGGAAATATTAACATTGTTAATACCTGAAATTACAGGTAAGGTGTGGGCAACAGAGTTTGAAATCTATCTATAGAGTTGAACTGATCTTGTTGGAGAGAGTCAGGCTTTAAGGTAGTGCTATTTGCAGTGAATCAATAGAGGAACAAAAAGGAAGTAGAAAATATTGAAGCAATCAGAATCCCCTATTCAGGTCATAGAGCAGCTATGCGTTACGCTGCACGCTCAAGGAGAGTTGATCCATCCACGCCCAACTGAAGCACTTACAAAGATAGTCGAAAAAGCGCAACAAGAGGATGGTGTCCTATCTTGTGATCAAGAAGTATGCGTCGCCGCCTATCCCATTCACCTAGGATCCGATGACCTGAGATTGATGTATAATCCACCAGACTACTGGGAAGGCTGGGTGTGGACCCACAGCCCCGAACAAGCTATCGAGGCTGCTAAAGACTTGCACTCCAACGTTCAGAACCGTAGAGCAATGCCCTTATTCCTGACCGCCTGGCCGGAGGTCTCAGAGCAATTGATAACGCAGGGCTTTCATCCAAGGTATACCTACTATCGCTGTCCCCTCTCAGAAATAGAGGTTAAAGCCAATAAGGACATTCGCGTACGCCGTTACACACTAGAAGACATCGACGCATTCATTGATTTTTCCACAGAGTTGACCGAAACCGACTACAGCTTCGTACCTGAAGTCTCGCATAAAGAAATTGATTTAAGGGCTTTCAAGCGCCGCGAGGCGGAGAAGGAACTGCCGAAATGGCTTGAAATGGGAGTTGTCGTAAACATGGCCTTCCATGGGACGCGGCCTGTGGGATACATCAGCTACTTTGTCACACATGAGGGGAAGAGAATCCATCGTCCTGAGGAATACGTTGTGATTGGTTCCATGGTGGTGACAGAGAACGCGAGGCGTCAGGGAGTCGGCAGCACCCTGGTTGCCCATATGCTTGCTGAACTGGAAGCGCAGGAGAATGTGCCTGAGTTGGTGTTTGTCGAGAGCATCACCGCATCGCCCATGTCTAACCCGTTCTATTTGAAGCTAGGTTTTCGCCCCGTTCTGAAGAGGGTCATTGGACCTGCATTGGCTATTCTTCATCACTTTCCTGTAGATAAAAGAAGATGAGGATCATGGCCGAGAAAAAGACCTTCGATTTGATAAGGGATAGGAGTATATCGACTGTTGCAAAGAGTTTCTTCGCGTCATACTCTGGGTTTGAAAGGGACGCGAAGCTGCTCATTCTCGCAAACACTCTATGGAGCATATCCGAAGGGTTCTGGGGCATCGTAATCGCACCCTACCTTGACATATTGGGAATGGATTGGACACAAATCGGTTTCGTAATGATGGTAGCCCTCTTAACCTCAGCCTTCTTATCGATTCCCTTCGGGATGTTGGCAGACCGATACGGCAGGAAACGCTTCATACTGTTAGGCACCTTGCTATCTGTAATCTCTTATGCGATATATTTTGTAGCGACAGATTTCACAGTGTTTTGCCTTGCAGAACTTGTTAGAGGAGTAGGCATAGCACTCTACTGGCCCCCATTTTATCCGCTCATATCCGAGAAGGCGACGGAGGAGAAAAGAAAATACGTGATGGGGCTGTCCTTCTTCGGATACTCAATAGGCCTTCTCATCGGAAAGCTGATAGGCGGCATCCCAGAGGCGCTGACATCTCTCTATGGCTTCGAGTACACGTATGCAATCAGGTGTGTATTCCTCGTCGCTGCATTCATATTCTTTACATCCGTTTTTACCTCACTCCTCATAAAAGAAAGCAAGAGACAGCACGACCGCAGAAAAATGCGTTTAATGAACCTTAAGTCTTGGCGGGTGACGGGGTGGTTTTCTTTCACACAGGTTTTGATGTTTCTTGGGTCCGGTTTCACGGCTCCATGGTTTTCCCTGTATTTCACAAAAAAGTTTGGGGTAGCCCTCTCGCTCGTAGGCGTCACCTTCGCCGTTTCTCAGATTGGAATGGCAATATCTTCCATTATCGCCCCGAAGATCGCTGAAAAAATCGGAAGCGTGAAGACAACAGTTTACACGCAGGGGGCGGCTATTGCAGCTTTGATTTTAATTGCCTTATCGCCTAACTTCACAGTCGCGTCGGTCTTCTTCCTCCTTCGACTGTTCTTGATAGTTATGTCCGGTCCAGTTCAGACCTCTTATCTGATGGGATTGATACCAGAAGAAGAGCGAGCATCGGTTAACGCCATAGTGACGGCTTCCTGGCAGATACCGCTTGCCGCCATTCGCCCCGTCGCGGGATACGTGATGGAACACACGTTTCTGGACCTAAACCTCTTCATCTCTGCATCCCTGTACGCCTCGTCTACAGCGATCTTCTACGCGGTCTTCAAACATAAAGACGACAAAGAAGAAAAGGCAAGCTAAGTAGTATGAATCCGTGAAGGCCTATCTCATTCTCAATTGACAGGTTTTATGTGTTGAAGAAGGAGAGTCTAGGGTTTATGAGACCTTAGAAGATTGCTGGAATTATCGTCTTCGGTCTTTTAATTTCGCTCGATTGAAGCAGATTTAGGCTCAATTAAGCGAAACTTTGTCTAAGATTTAGCATAGAAGTTCATATCTGTTAAAGTAGGAAGTAGACTTCGTATTTATTTTGGTTTTTCTTATTCGCCTAACCTTGTTAGGATAAACTCTAAGAAACCCTAATATGAAGTATATTTTCACGGCGTTAATAACCAAATGGGTGTAAGTATAAATGAAATGGAGAATACCGTTAACAATAGGTATGGTCGTGGTCCTAATTGCAGGTGCGGCATACTGGATATACTTTCTTTCTATGGGGCCGGCAGAGGAGGCTCACATTACAGTTTATATGAGCCCTGAGCCGTTGGCGGATGCGCTGGAATCCGCGTTTGAAGAAGAGCATGGAGATATACTAGAAATGGTTAGCGGTCCTTGGTGTCGAAGGTTAAGGGTCGAGATGGAGGCAGGTGACATAAATGCAGACGTGATATACGGCGCCGAGCCGCTCCTCTACATGATGTTGGAGGAAAAAGGGCAGCTTCTGTGGTATAACTCCCCTGAAGAGGCTTGGATGAAAAGCGAGTACATTATGGTGGAAAAATACTTCACGTTAGCAAATGGCCGATATGCCGTGATCGCATATAACAAGGAGAAAGTATCTGAACCTCCTTCCTCATGGAAGGAGTTGACAGAACCTGAATGGAATAGGAAGATAGCGATCCCGAATGCTGCAACGTGTGCCACTGCATTTGCCATCACATGTGGCCTAGTAAACCAATCCGACCTTGGCTGGGAATTTTATAGGGAGCTGAAGGAAAATGATGCGATACTTGTTGACACGGCTATGATGGTCGTCGAGAAAGTTACATCAGGCGAGGTTTGGGTTGGAATATGTCCTCTCGACGCGGCTCTCAGGACGATAAATAAGGCCAAAAAGGAAGGCGTAGAAAGCCCTTTAAAGATCATATGGCTCGAGGAGGGCGCAATAAAAATACCGAGACCTATCGCTATTATACAGGATGAAAAGCGCTCCGAAAAGAGCACTGAACTGGCCAAGAAGTTTTTCGACTTCGCCCTCTCTGAGGAGGGACAGAAAATCGCCACAAAGTATGGTTACATCCCTGTGAGAGAGGGGCTGCCTCTACCTGGGGGCGTGCCTGAGAAGATAACTTCGATATCAATCCCCTGGGTATGGGCCCACGAAAATGGAAAGGAGATCAGGGACACCTACGAGTCGATCATGGGTTAGAAGGGTGCAGATAGGTACAAGACTTGGGAGACTTTTCGAGCCAAGAGCAATAGCATTGGCCTTCACGACCCTGTTATTGCTCGTCTTCATCGCCTACCCCCTTTCACTGGTCCTTATCAAAAGCTTCCCTATGAAGGGGCCCCTATGGAGTAACTACCTTAAGGTACTAAGCGGTGGAAGGGGTTACCGATCTTTGATCAACACCCTTTACACAGGGGCCTTGGTCACAGTCCTTTCAACCGTGGCGGGAGTGGCGACAGCTTGGCTCCTAACCCGCAGCGACATCCCCTTTAAAAGAGTGTTTAGAACACTTATCCTTCTTACTTTCATCACCCCGGCGTACATAGGTGCGGTCGCCTGGATCCAACTTCTAGGTAGATCTGGTTACGTCAACTCTCTTCTGATGAACGCACTTAGTTTGGGCGCTCCACCGATCAATCTGTACTCCTTGGAGGGGGTCATCATCATCATGACGATACATTTGTATCCTCTCGTCTTCCTGATCACATCTAATGCCTTAAGTGCCGCTGATCCTTCGCTAGAGGAGGCCGCAGCTTTATCAGGCGGCGCGAGAGTAAGGGTATTCACGACGATCACTCTCCCCTTAATTCTTCCAAGTATTCTATCTGGGGCCGTGCTTGTTTTCCTACGGACAATCTCGTGCTTCGGAGTCCCGGCCGCAATTTGTCTTCCCACAGGTAATTACGTGCTTACAACTAGGATTTACGCCGAGCTCAGCCACTACGATGTTCGAATGGCCTGCGCAATATCAGTCATATCGGTGATTCTCGCCGGTATCTCTCTCCTCATCCATCATGCGCTGTTGAGAGGAAAGAGGTACACTGGAATAACATTTGGGAGCAGGAGGCCGGTCTTAATCTCGCTAGGTAGATGGAGGATACCCGCAACCGCAGCTCTTTTCATGTTCACATCCGTCACCATACTTCTCCCTATGGGCTCAATCCTCCTATTCTCCTTTCTTAAGGTGTGGGGGATAAAACCAATTCTGGAAAACCTCACCTTGGGAAATTATGGGAAGATGCTCTCTGAGGGGCTAACCGCCAGGGCAATGGGAAATAGTTTGATGTTCGCAGGTCTATCAGCAACCGCAGCCATCGCTATTGGCTTATTCAGCTCATACATCTCCACCAGGACAAAGATCAAGGGGCGAAGGATATTGGACTTTCTGGCGACGATGCCCTTAGCCATACCTGGACCGGTTCTAGCTTGTGCATGTATTCTCGCCTGGACCAAGCCCCCACTCCCGCTATATAACACGCCATGGATCATCATCATCGCCTATGTAGTAGCTTGTACCCCTCACGCCCTAAGCAACGTTTCAGGGCTCTTAAGGAATTTAGATCCGACGCTGGAGGAAGCCGGCTGGGTATCCGGGGGTTCCTGGACAAAGACGATGAGGGACATCACCATTCCCTTGATGATGCCAGGGATATGGACCGGCTGGATCCTTAGTTTCCTTATAGCGATCAGAGAGATTCCCTTATCCACCATGTTATACACCCAGGGTACAGAGACCGTCGGCTTCCTTCTTCTCTCATTGAGGTCTTCCTCGGGTGGACTCGAGGTGATCTCAGCCATGTCTGTGATCGTGATCGCGATGACAATCGTCGGCCAATTGATCGTGGAACGGCTCGGAGGCAAGAGAATATGGGTGTTATGAAAGTACAAGTGAAGCTGGAGGATCTGGTAAAGCGGTTCGGTGAGACCGTCGCCTTGGACGGCGTCGATTTGGAAGTCGAGAAAGGAGAGCTATTGGGCATCGTGGGCCCCTCCGGATGCGGAAAGACGACGATTCTACGCTCAATTGCAGGTTTAGAAATGCCCGAAAAGGGGACTATTTACGTGGATGACAAACTTGTCTTCTCTAAGGAGAGGGCTGTATTCGTTCCTCCACATTTGCGGGGAGTAGGGATGGTCTTCCAGAATTACGCGTTATGGCCTCATATGAACGTCTTCCAAAACATAGCATATCCGCTCAAGGCGAAGCATGTAAAGCGTAATGAGGTGAGAAGGGAGGTTGAAGATATGTTATCACTGGTCCATTTGGAGTGGGCCGGCAACCGTTTCCCGCATGAGCTGTCAGCAGGGGAGAGTCAACGCGTAGCGTTGGCCAGGGCCTTAGTCATGGATCCTAGGGTCCTATTACTAGATGAGCCT
>DAOVCM010000166.1 GCA_030670015.1 Candidatus Bathyarchaeota archaeon | reverse complement strand
CTCAGCGTACACGCCGCAGATGTCATCTCTTATCTGATAGGCGTTGCCGAAGTTTCTGCCGAAATCCGCGAGTGTATTTGAGTCGTCTAGACTGTTGGACCCGGTGAGGCTGCCTATGGCTGCAGCCGCCTCGAAGAGGCTGCCGCTTTTAAGGTAGTTGATGTTCAGGTATGTTGCCTCTGACACCAGTTTCCGGCGGTAGTACGTTTGTAATGCGACTCCCTGCACCATCTTGAGAGATGTCTCCGAGAGACACTCCACAATTTTGAGGCTACCTGTCGTCGCCGCATGCCTTAACCCGAGGCTGAGGAGCGCGTCACCTGTCAGGACCGCCCTTTTCCCCCCGAATTTGATCTGTGCGGAGGGGCTTCCTCGCCTGAACATGTCCTCATCTATAATGTCATCGTGCAGGAGGGTGCCGTTGTGTATCAGCTCAAGGGCGAGGAAGGCATCCTTTGTCTCCGTGTAGTCGCCCCCTACAACCTCGGCGCAAAGCATGCAGATGATCGGCCTGAGACGTTTTCCTTCTCCGAGGATAGCGTACTTGGTTGGGACCTCAAGGAGTGGGTGAATATTTGAGAGGTCGAGGTCCTCGATGGCCCTGTTTACGAAGCCCTGCATCTCCCTCAGCATCTCCACGAAGTTAAACAAATGCCCACTCCCGTTCCAAATCCGTCTCGAATCCGTATTTAACCCACCGCAAACATATTTTAAGTTTGAGGCTTTCAACTAGTTGAAAGACCTCACGAAGAAGCTGATAACGGAGAGTATAACATTAGGATGGGAACTAAAAAAGGAAATCTGAGGACATGGTTCCAAGAGACCAGACCAAACTTTCTGCTCCTCACGCCTCTAATCTACTCAGTCGGCGTGGCTGCAGCATATGTTGAGGGGTACTTCGAGGTTTTCAAGGTTCTTCTAGGTCTTGTGGGAGTCATGCTGGCCCACATCAGCATGAACGTGATTAACGACTACTTCGACTACGAGAGTGGCCTAGACTTCAAGACCAAGAGGACTCCGTTCAGTGGCGGTAGTGGGATCCTAACTGCTGGCGCCCTAAAGCCGAGGAGCGTCTACCTGTTTGCACTGAGCTGTCTGCTATTAGGTGGCACTATCGGACTTTATTTCGTGTTAACAACCGGCTGGATGCTTCTACCATTAGTCCTTGAGGCGGCTCTAACCATCTATTTTTACACGACTCATCTTTCTCACTGGTATGTGGGCGAGGTCTTCACAGGCCTCAACTTCGGGCTATTCATAGTGCTCGGCGGATATTTTATCATGACCAGCCATTACAGCGTCGCTGTCCTAGCCCCCGGAATCATACCGGGCATCCTCGCCGGAACGCTTCTGTTCTTGAACGAGTTTCCCGACGTGGAAGCGGACGCGATGGTGGGACGAAGGAACGCGGTCATCAGCTTAGGCCTCGCAAAGGCCTCGAAAATCTACGCGGCACTCATAGCCTCGACGTACATCTGGGTAATAATATGCATAATTGCAGGGTTGATGCCTTGGACGATGCTTGTTACCTTCGTGACGATGCCCCTAGCGCTTAAGGCGACTAGGGGAGTGCTGAGGGATCACGATGATGTTGAGAGGCTGGTTCCCTCCCTCGGCGCAAACGTGATGCTGGTACTGTCGATGACTGCGACAACCACGCTTGGGCTCCTGTTATCCCTGCTCATCTGAAAAACCTACTAATCATTGACACTCACTTCCTTTGAAAAAGGGTGGATTATTTACACAGAATAATTTATTGAGGTTTGACATCAAATTATCATGTGAAGTGTGATGGTGGAATACAATGTACAGGGACTCTCGGACGATGAGCTGGAGTATTACTCGAGGCAGATGGTCCTCCCTGAGGTGGGAGCTTCAGGGCAGAAAAAACTGAAGGGAGCACGGGTCTGCATCGTAGGGTTGGGGGGCCTGGGAAGCTCCATCGCCTTTCAGCTTGCCTCCATGGGCGTCGGACACATTAGGCTGGTGGACAGGGACGTAGTGGAGATGTCGAATCTCCAGAGGCAGCACCTGTACGGCGTGGACGTGGTGGGCTACCCGAAGGTGGAGGCGGCGGCGGAGAGGCTTAGACGGCTGAACTCCTTCATCGAGGTCGAGTCCCTGCCTATATCCATTACCCCTAGAAACGCTGAGAGGTTGATCGAGGGCTGTGACGTCGTGGTGGACGGCCTTGACCGCATGTCGCCCAGGTACGCCGTCAACCGGGCCTGCATCAAGCTGGGGATACCATTTGTCTTCGGCGCCGTCATAACCCACATCGGAAACGCATCCACCATCATCCCCGGTGAGACCGCCTGCCTCGAATGCTTCCAGGGAAACGTGGACGACGACGCCCTGCCCACGTGCGCTGTGGCTGGCGTCCACCCTTCTATTATCAGCATCGTGGCGAGCGTTCAGGTCTCAGAGGCTATACGGATCCTCCTTGGGAGGTCTCCGAACCTTGCGAATGCCCTCTTTTTCTGCGACCTTGAAGACCTATCCTTCGAGAGGATACAGCTGGCCAAAGTGGACACCTGCCCCGTCTGTGGTTCAGCCCCCAGGGGGGAGCCTCTTCCCTTGAAACGAGAGGAAGTTGAGGAGGTCTGTGGTAGGGAGGGGAGACGGGTCTTCGTCTTCGCGCCTGACGACGACCTTAACGTTGAGTTGGAGGCGTTGAATAAGCGGCTGAGGGGGTCCGGTTACAGACTGGATGTCGAAGCGGTTCTGGGCACCACCTTTTCGAGGGGTGATGTTAAGGGTAGCATCCTCAAGAGCGGTGTGACCATACTGGAAGGCGTAAGGAATAAGGAGGAGGCAGTCAAGCTCCATGAAAGCCTCCTACGGCTTTAAGAGGATTATCGGCGAACGGGTAAGTTTCGCCCAGTTGCTACTATGAGGCCGCCGAAGGCCAGTTCCTCCATTTCAGCTTGGCCAAGCGTGCGCCTCATCATCCTGAGTAGATACCGGTTCACAGGGAGCAGATCGTAGGTCTTATAGAGGAGGCTCCACGGGTTCCTGTGGCTGTGGCCTGAGATGATTCCGCCGAGGATCGGCACGATGTATCTCATGTAGAGGGAGAGGAATCGTCTGACGATGGGGTTGTTGGGCTTGCCGATGTCGATGATGAGGAGGCTGCCCCCGGTTCTGAGGGCGTGTTTGATCTCCATTAAAGCCCTCGCTTTGTCAGTCGAGTCTCTAAGAGAGTAGGCGGCAGCGGCTAGGGATACGACGTCTTCCCTGAGGGGTAGGGCTTCAAAGATTGCCCTGATGAAGCCGACGTTATTTTGGCGGTTTCTCTCTCTTCCCTCTGAGAGCATTTTGTCCGAGTAGTCGAGGCTGACGAGGAAACCTTCGACGCGTGAGTGGAGCATCTGGGTGAAGTTCCCGGGGCCGGAACCTAGGTCGAGGCCTACCTCTATGTTGGCATCTGTTTTTTCCAGTCCCCTCCTTCTGGCCCTGTCGTCCTGGAAGAAGGAGATGACGTGGTTTACCCTCTCGTAGTCCTCGATTATTGCCTCAAGGGCTTCCTCGACATCA
>DAOVCM010000208.1 GCA_030670015.1 Candidatus Bathyarchaeota archaeon | reverse complement strand
GGCAGAACATCCTAACCTGTATATCTTGATTATTACACTTAGAGACGATGAAGGCGGCTTACTGGAAGTTTTAAGCTGCAAAGTAGGATTCCGTAAAGTTGAGGTGAAAGATGGGCAAATAACGGTCAACGGTACACCTGTACTGCTGAAAGGTGTGAATCGACACGAGCACGATGACACAAAAGGTCATTCAGTAACCGTTGATTCCATGACCGCTGACATCAGACTTATGAAACAGTTCAACTTCAACGCTGTCCGTAACTCACACTATCCCAATGACCCTCGTTGGTATGACCTGTGCGACAAGTATGGACTATACGTGATTGATGAGGCAAACATTGAGTGCCATGGCCTCGCGAAAATCGAAGAACCCCAGTATCGCAGGGAGCCAGCTAATTCCCCGGAATGGCTCAATGCCTTTATGGAGCGCAGCGTGCGGATGGTGGAACGCAACAAGAACCATCCGTGTGTGATAATCTGGTCCCTTGGAAATGAATCCGGATACGGTCCCAACCATGATGCCGTCGCTGGGTGGATCCACAGCTATGACCCAACTCGACTAATTCACTATGAGGGAACAATAAGGACACAAGGTAAGGTTTCCCCAATAGTTGACATGTTAAGCGTGATGTATCCCAGCATTGACAGGATCATAAAACTGGCCGAGGATCCAGATGAGGAACGCCCTATCATCATATGCGAGTATGCCCACGCTATGGGCAACAGTGTCGGAAACCTGAAGGAGTACTGGGAGACCATCGATAAGTACAGGCGTCTCTGCGGAGGCTTCATCTGGGACTGGGTCGACCAGGGAATACAGAGAAAAACTGATGACGGGGAGGAATACTGGGCGTATGGCGGAGACTTCGGCGATGAACCGAGTGACCTAAACTTCTGCATCAACGGGCTAGTCTTCCCCGACCGCACACCGCAACCAGCAATGTGGGAGTGCAAAAAAATCTTCCAGCCGATTAAAGTAGAATCCGTGGATCCCCTTGGAGGTGAGCTCACAATCCATAATAGGTACAATTTTTCCGATCTGAGCAGGCTGGATATCTTCTGGGAATTCTCCGCCGACGGAGAGACCATAGAGAGTGGACAGCTACCCAAAATGTACACCCCACCAGGTTGCTGTGAAGCCGTGAAAGTTCCCTTTAGGATTCCTCATCCTAAACCAGGCGCTGAATACTGGCTGACCATTCGATTTTTACTGTCCCAACGTACGACATGGGGAGAAAAAGGGCATGAGGTAGCATGGTCGCAACTTGAGATACCTGCCAAAGGGCCTCCTTGCCCTGTGCTCAGAGTTGCAGACATGCCAACCTTACAGCTAGAAGAATCAGAAAAAGAGCTCATAATATCCGGCTCTCAGTTTAACTTGGTTTTTGACAAAGATAAGGCACAGATCGTTTCCTACAGCTCTCAGGGTTCTGAGTTGCTAAGCTGCGGTCCATCCCTGAATCTTTGGCGTGCTCCAACCGATAACGATGCAAGAATAATGGCTGTCGAATGGCGTAAAATAGGCTTGGATCGTCTTGAGCAAAAGATAAAACGCGTTGAAGTGAATCAAATCGCTCCTCAGGCCATTCGAGTACTCGTGGAATCAAAAATATCTGCCCCTGACGTCGCTTGGGGATTTGACAGTCTGGTTTCCTATCATGTGTATGGAAGTGGAGACCTAATAGTGGAATTAGATGTAATCCCTGACGAAGGGCTACCTCCTCTCCCGAGGATTGGCCTGCAACTCTCTATCCCTGGAGACTACGACATATTTACATGGTTTGGCCGGGGGCCTCATGAGAGCTACTGTGACAGAAAGGAAGGAGCGCCGATCGGAGTTTACACCGGTACCGTGGATGACCAGTATGTACCGTACATTATGCCCCAAGAGAACGGAAACAAGACGGATGTGCGCTGGGCATCGCTGACCGATAAAAACGGCAGAGGGCTGCTTACCGTCGGCATGCCCTTAATGGAAGTCAGTGTCCATCACTTCATGACTGAGGACTTGACCCAGGCAAAACACACCTTCGAGCTGAAAAAGCGGGATAACATCACTCTGAACCTCGACTACAAGCAGTCAGGGCTGGGTGGAGCCAGCTGCGGGCCTGATACACTTCCCCAATACAAGATCAAGCCAGAGAAAGTCAAGTTTAAATTCAGGATAAAGCCTATAACCGATTCATCAGCTATTAAGCAGATTAGACAAATAATACAGGAGAAAAACTGAACGACAACTTCTTCAAACTTGAATTTACTGATTCCTCACAAGTCCTTAGTTTTTTTCCAACTCCACCTAATCCTTCCTATAGCTCGGATTCAACCTCTGAAATAGATGCCTCTAGAAGTTCTAGTGCATTATCGGCTTGCTCAGCATCGATGATAAGAGGAGGAGCGACACGGAGACTTCGGGTTCCGAATGAGCCCATGTTCAGCACGTAAAGTCCCTTATCAAAGGCTCTAGCGCATATCTTGTCTGCCTCTTCCACACCTGGGCTCTTCGTCTTCCTGTCCTTAACGACCTCGACGCCGATGAGCAGGCCTATGCCCCTCACATCGCCGATGATCGTGTGGTCGTCCATCATCTCTAGCAGCCTCTTCTTCATGTAAGCTCCCATTATGGCGGCGTTTTCCACAAGTCCCTCCTTCTTGATAGTGTCAATGGTGGCGAGTGCCGAGGCGCAGCCCAAGGGGGTTCCGGAGAAACTCTGGGCGTGTATGGGTATAGGTTCAGCGTCTGTAACGGGGATGAGGTCTTCTCTAAGGACGCATGCGGAGAGGGGCACGCCGCTCGCCAGTGACTTACCGACGAGGATGATATCCGGCTCCACTCCTGAGTGGTTCAGCCCGAACCAGCGACCCGTCCTACCAAAGCCTGTCTGAATCTCATCCACCACCAATAGAATTCCATGTTGTTCACAGATCTCCTTGAGTCCTCTGAGCCAACCCG
>DAOVCM010000149.1 GCA_030670015.1 Candidatus Bathyarchaeota archaeon | reverse complement strand
CCGGAGGGCTTGGAGAGGCGTTATGGACTCGTCTATGCCCATCGTCTCTCCCTTGATTGTCCTCCTGACCACGCTAGCGTACATCCCGATTGTAGGTAAAGGCGGAGTCACAGTGGCGTCGTGGCTGTTCCCAACTGGGATGCCTCTGTCCAGCATCGTCCTCAGGGGCATGCAACGGGCGGCACGCTCAGGACCAACGGCTTCTAGAAAGCTGTCTCCAAGCCAGTAGAGAAAGGGAGCTTGGGTGTTCACCATTACGCCGAGGTCTTCGATCTTTTTGAGGGCCTCCTCAGATGGGAAGTAGCAGTGAACGATCTGATGGCGCGGGTCGTGTCGGGGACTTGTCTTCTGGGCATACTCGTAGGCGTTCACTGCGATGTCGATAGCTTTGTCACCTATAGCGTGGATCGCTATCTGGAACCCCGCTTCATGTCCTAATCTGGTGATCTCCTTTAGCGTATCTGCGGTAATAAGCTGCACTCCTAGGTTATCCGGCTCCCCCTCGAAGGGCTCGTACATCAATGCAGTCCTGGGACCTACTCCCCCGTCCTCCGCGAATTTGAGGCCGATGACCCTCAGAAAGTCGTCGCCGCCTACCTTCACATCGTTAAGGGCCTCCCTCACCTCGTTGCTGTCGTGGAGGAAGCCGTACTGAACGAAGACTCTCATCGTCAGACTGTCCTTTCTATGGAGGCTTCTGTATGCCTCAAGTTGAGGCATCATTATTCCAGGCTCGATTACGGCGGTCATGCCCTGGGAGAGGAAGTCCTTGCATGACCGGTTTATTCCCCTCTCCATCTCCTCCAGGGTCCACGGAGGAATAGTGTTTACGATCATGTCCGTAGCCCAGCCGCGCAGCAGCCCGGTTGGCTCTCCCCTCTTGTCTCTGTCGATTTTCCCAAGGTCCGGGTCAGGGGTGTCCCTTGTGACGCCGGCTGCATCGAGGGCCAAGCTGTTAGCTACTCCCATCTGGAAGACCCGTCTGATCCAGACCGGGTTTTCAGGTGAGACGGGATCAAGGTCCCACCGAGTGGGGAACCTCCTCTCCTCAAGGAGGGTCTCGTCCCAGCCTGTGGCGATGATCCATTTTCCCTCCTCAGTCTCAGCTACACGCTTGGCTATTGCATCGGAGATTTCTCGGCAGCTCTTAACCTTTGGATAGCGGATGTCCAGAATGAACTCGGCGAATAGGCCATGTTGGAGGAAGTGGTCGTGGCTGGATATCAATCCAGGAGTCACCGTCATGCCCTTGAGATAGATGATCTCGGTGTCAGATCCTGATAACTCAGAAATTTCATCGTTGAGACCTATCCTCAGGATCTTTCCATCCTTAACAGCGAGGGCCTCTGCAACTGTGTCTTCCGGGTCTAAGGTGATAATCTCACCATCTCTGAGGATGAGATCTGCGAATATCATAATCAGGTTTATGTAACTAAGTGTATTTTATTCGTTCGGGTATAGTAAGGAGAAATTCCTCAGACAACACTGAAATTCTTTGACTCCTTTAAGCTGGAAAAAGTGTTGATAATGTTTTAGACGCTTTTCTCTTGGTGGGGACTAGTTATCCCGTATAGATTAGTGGGAAGCCTGCGTAGACCTTGACTCCGAGTACTAGGTTTGCGATTGTGTTGTGCTCGTCAGGCTGGTGGGCTTGCCCCGTCATGGATGTACCGTAGCCGAGACAGGGTATGCCTGTGTATCTCTTTATACTGATGGCGTCAGTGCCTCCTGTCAGGATCTTGAAGGTAGGCTTTCTCCCTGTTACCTTCTGCACGGTCTCGGCTAGCTGGTGTGCGAAAGGAGAGTTAGGAGACTCGTGGTAGCCAGCAGTCTCGCTGGCGCGTACGATCGCTTCCACCCCGGGTACACCTGCCTCCTTGACCAGCTCCTCGATTCGCTCCTTCACCTTCATGGGTTTGCTGCCTGGAGTCAGTCTTATATCGAATTCAGCCTCAGCGTAATCGGGAACAACATTGATCTTGACGCCGGCGTTGATTATATTACAAGTCACAGTCGGGTAGTTGAAGGCTCGTCTCGCCGCCATCTTCTGTTCCTCGCTCAGGGTCTGGGTCTTCATCAGGAAGTCAATTGAACTTTCGATGGGCTCATCCAACTCCTCTGGCAATTCCAACCTGTACTCCCCGATCTTCTCGACCCACGGGATCACCTTCATCAGCTTGGTGATAGCGTTATCCCCGAGGAAGGGTGTACTTCCATGAGCCGTTTTACCGCGGGCAACCAGCTTGGTCCTGGCTCCTCCTTTACATCCCAGGTCAAGGCTGGGAAGCTGTAAGCCACCTCCATTCCCATCTCCGATAACGCAGACGTCGCCCTGAAACCTTTTCGTCTCCGCCAGCCACCTCGCGCCTTCATCTCCACCGATCTCCTCATCGGCTGTAAACCAGAACTCGACGGTGTTCTCCAGCGGCTCCTTCAGCTCATTCAGGATACGAGCCGCCACCATCGCTGCTGCATCAGCTCCCTTCATATCACTGGACCCCCGGCCGTGAATATACCCGTCTTCAGTGATCTTGCCGCTGTAAGGTGGATAAGTCCAGAACTCGGGTTTTCCCTCTGGTACCACATCCAAGTGGCCGACCCAGAGGATCTTACGGTCAGTTGAACCAGGTATCTTCGCTACGATGTTCGGTTTCAATGGGTTTATGCTGTGGACCTCGTTATCGATGCTATGCTCATCAAGATAATTCTTAATATACGCCACGATTCCATCCGTCCTCGCCTCTGGATGTGCCGTATTGAACTGGATCAGACGAGAGCACAGCTCAGCAACCTCCTCCTTAGCTTTCTCAGCCTCGAATAGGATTTTATTGAAACTCAACTAAGATTCACCACATAGATATTTGGCGGTTATCTATTAAATCGTTAAGGGACGAACGCTTTTCTTATGTTTTTTTAGAAGGTAGAGGATTATAACTTCGAAAAAATGTGAGAGTTTAGGAACCTCGAGTTTTTTTGACCGAAGGCGCAAATCGAATAAATCATTCCTCCTTAGTTTTCTCAGTTGATGCTGAAATCGTGCGCGTGCGTACCCCTCGCCGTCTCTAGGCTTGGGACTTTGGATGAGGCTGTCTAGGCCCAGCTGAAGGTCTTCAGGCTTACCCAGGAATAGGAGAGAGCTGTGTGTATGGGGAGGATTGTTGAATTTGTTGGAGTGCGGGTGGTATGTGATACATTCTTATCAGCCTGTTTTCAGTGCGCGCGGGTCTTCTGAACGGTAAGGGTTGGTGAGAAGATAACTATCGGGAGGACATGATGTGCTATGGTGGTGTAAGATCTTTGGTGCTGGTCCCCTGTCGTCGGAGTGGTTATTCTCTCTCTTTTGTGTAGGGGAAAAAGCTGGGCGTGCACGTGTGTAATTTGGGACCCCCCCTACCCCCTCAGGGATATCTCGTGGGAGGCGGTTTTTTCATCTTCTGTTTTTAATTTGGCTTGTGTTTCTTACGCCTTTTGAGTTTTGTTGGATACTGCGCCGACTGTGTTCCGTAAGGCAACCGTATGAAGTTATGTTAGTTATTGATTTGGCGTATGTTTTTCAAGCGGAACCTGATTCAGAGTGGGATTTGCGTTCCTTTTTTTTCCTATTCAAAGAAGTCTAGGGTGTTTAGGAGAATTCGTATGTAATAGATCAGCTTGGAAGTGGTGGTGATTTGTCAGAGATTTATACGGGGAGTTGTGGGCCCTATACCTGTCACTGGGGTAGATTCTGAGTAGGAGAAGCTGATCTGTCTATTGTGACGAGTTTGGATTTCCCTGCGCTTGGTCTATCGGG
>DAOVCM010000165.1 GCA_030670015.1 Candidatus Bathyarchaeota archaeon | reverse complement strand
TCTAAAGACATGTCTTTTAGCACGTTCAATTGGCCGTTGAAGTCTCCTGCGATGGTTCCCCCTGTGTCGGCTTCAAGTGAAAGCGTGTCACCGTTGAATGTGATGTGATAGTCAATCGACTCTATCGATAATGGAGAAACCTCTTCAGGCTCCTCCGGGGGAGTAAGCTCCGCTCCCATCCCCTCGAGTGCAGAAAGTAAACCCTCCTGTAAATCACCTGACAGCTTTAGACTCACTGTAAACGATGCGTGGTCCAAGGCCGCCTCATAGTCCAGAAGCTCAATCTTCTCTAGTACTATGTTCCCGTCGGACGCTGCCATGATCTCGGATGCCAGTTGCGTCTCAAGTAATGGAATCATGCCTATAATCATCTGCAGGTCTTCCCTCGGGTAGTAGGTGTAATACAGCTTCGTCTCAAGCATAAGATCAAAAACGAACCCATAGGGGGGTTCCACGATTACGAACCCCAAGCTTCCGTTGACACCCAGATACCCCGGGTAATCGACCAGAGCGGTCACGTTTGTATAGGTGTCACCGCTTTGACCCTCCAGATCCAAGTCGAGGTTCGCCAGATTTGCATAGTCTGACGGGTTTAACTGGACATAGATCTCGCTTTCTATGGTGGTGACATCCTCCTCTGCTGCGGCAACGTCAAGGGTCAGACCGAGTCCTTTGAGGGTTGACCGCTGCTCCCAAGGTGAGAAGCTGTCGCTGTGGCTTCCTTGGAGCGTCATGACGATGCTTTCATCAGGATACACTGTAATGGCAATATAGTTGTCGTAGTCTAGCTCATCGGAGTCTGCGCCTTCTGCGTGCATATAATAAGGAATCGACGCCAGGACTCCGATGAATAGTCCAATGACAAGAAGACGTTTCCACACACGTTTCATGTTAACAGCGCCCACCAACTTCGTGACTTGGAAAGTACTTATCTTATTTGATATCATAGCACACGCGTTTACTCAGAAGCGGGGAATAGGTATGGATGAGTTGTTTCACTGTTTCCATTTGTCTCTGTTCGCTAAACCGATTGCCAGATAGGCCGCCCCCAAGCCGCTCATCCCTAAGAAACCCGGGTTACGAGTCGATGAAAACAGGGTTACACCTGTCGGTAAGAAAGTGATCCCCAAAACGAAAAAGGCTCTATAGTTGATCTCAACCTGATCTCCACTTTTCCTGTTTTTTCCAGGCAAGTACTCCGAACACTAGACCAAGCACAGAGAACCCGAAGATCGATAGATGTAAGATGTCTACCATGATTGTAGGAAACAGGGTTCCGGTTAATATTCTGTGTTATACAGAAATATGGGAAATACATGAATGACCGAGGAAACATAGGCCCATCGTAGCCCTAAGATTAGGGATAAAATTATGGCCCCCACACTTGACCCTATGAGTGCGTAAGCCCCTGTACCCATTTCTCTCGTATTCGCGTGCCATGTCGACGCATGTTTCCATGGAAAACGATAAACACGTAATAAAGGTAGATAGTGGAGACTCAGCGGGTGCATCCAAGTGAAGGCTCTAGTGAAATTCGCTCCAGGGTTCGAAAACATCGAGATAAGAGACGTCGATGAACCCATCGTCGACTCCAACGAGGTCTTGATCGAGGTCAAAGCCGCAGGGATATGTGGATCCGACGTGAAGCACTATGAAGGTGTCACAAGCATTCCGACTCCCGTCATCCTCGGCCACGAGTTCTCGGGCGAGATCGTCGAGGTCGGGCCCGAGGTCAAGCACCTCGTCGAGGGGGAACGGGTCGTCTCTGAGACGAGTTACCGTACCTGCGGCGTCTGCGTGCACTGTTTGAGTGGGGATTACCACCTCTGCGCCCACCGCAGAGGCCTCGGGTCGAGGACCGACGGGGTTTTCACCGAGCTGGTGGCCGTGCCGGGGAAGATAGTGCACAAGATCCCCGGCGAGATGAGTTACGAGGACGCCGCCCTGGTGCAGCCTTGCGCCGACATCTGTAACGCCGTGATCAGGAAGGCGGAGATCAGCCCCGGGGACCACGTTGTCGTGCTGGGCCCCGGCCCCATGGGGCTGCTCACCACGCAGGTGGCTAAGGCGTCAGGCGCCGGCATGGTGACCCAGACGGGGCGCAGGGGGGTGAGGTTATCTATTGCATCCGAGGTCGGCGCGGATAATGTCATCGCATTCGATGAAGAGGATGTTGTGCAGAAAGTTTTAGGTTACACTGACGGCGTAGGGGCTGACGTGGTTTTCGAGGCCTCCGGCTCCGCCGATGCCTTAAAGCAGGCGCTCGACATCGCCAGGCGGAAGGGGCAGGTGATCCTCATCGCCGTCCCCGGGGCGCCTGTGACGGTTGACTTCAGGAAAATCCTGGGAAAGCCGCTGACGTTGAAGGGCTCCATCATGAGTAAGTGGGTAGACTATGAGAGGGCGATAAGGTTGATGTCGTCCGGGATGGTTAAAGCCGGGCCCATAGTCACACACAAGCTACCGTTGGAAGAATGGAGGAAAGCCTTCAATTTGATAAGGGTGGAAAAGACGGCTGGTAAGGTACTTTTCACTCCGAAGTAGTCTACTTTTATTTTTACTGACGCTTCGAGATTTCAAGTAGGATTGGAGAGGATAATATTGTTGATAGACGGGCTTGAATTTGGTAATGGTTAACATTATAATTATTTAAACGGTAAATACGGTGAAGGAGGTTCAAACGTGGAGTTCAGGGATTGGGGTCTCGCTCTGATCTACACGCCTCTCATGTTTCTCCAGTTCTACATGGCGTGGACCCATTACAACCACATGAACCTGGACACGCTAGCCAACATTGGGTGGGCCGTTCTGTTCCTCTCCGGGGTCTTCGGGTGGCTCCCGATGTACGCCTTCAAGAAGGAAGGAGGGGTGCCTAAGGGGAAAAGCTACATCGAAACCACGAAGCTGGTGGACACGGGTATATACGCGGTCCTCAGGCACCCCCAGTACTGCGCGGGGATCCTCATAGCCGTCTCGATGATGCTTATGACGCAGCACTGGGCGAGCGCAGCCGCCGGGGCGGTGGTGGTCGCCACGTGGTACGTCGAGTGCATATACGCTGACAGGAGGCTGGTCGAGAAATTCGGGGATGCCTACGTCGAATATATGCGGAGAGTGCCCAGAGTCAACTTCATCCGGGGAGCGATTCTCTATCTTCGACGAAACAACACGTGAAACCTGGACCAACATATAATGCCTCCATGATTAACGCAGTCATTAAGAACATGACATTTTATGGAATGTATGATAAAACAACGAACCCACACGCATATGCTAAACCATGTTTATCCCCAGTAACCATTAATCCATCTTAACTTCATTTCATGTGTATACTCTCACCCGAAATTAATGCAAGTGAGAGATCATTATATTTTTTAGATCCTTCACCGAGACGTCAAGAGTATCCAATTTGTGTCTGTATGGGTGACCACTCACCTTCAGAAAAACAGTGTCTCCGGGAGAAGATGTGATCTCCTTGATATCTTTGTAAGGTATCTCGTGGCTCCTGGTGTATTTCTCATCGAAGCCTCCTCCGCCTTGGATGAATAACAGTCTGTCGCTGGTC
>DAOVCM010000139.1 GCA_030670015.1 Candidatus Bathyarchaeota archaeon | reverse complement strand
CGCGCGCAGTTTAACCAATTCTTGCAGTGCTCCTGTGGCTCTACAGGTCATTCGCATCTCCATCCAGTGACCAAAGAAGGAAAACAACTAAGGTACTTATCTCCCAATAAATATCAACTACCTCTGTTAAGATGAATGTGGCTGCTATACTAAACAAATACCCTGTACCAACAGCTATGCTGACCAGAACCATAATGTAAAGTACGCCTAGTTCGAGATCTCTTCGTGCTCCGCACGCTCTTAGGATGTTGATTTAGGAAATTTGTGTGTGCTCATTTCTCTTCAACTGCGCCCAGATAGAAAACTATCGCTCCAATTAAATGCATCATACAAAAAGTTAACCCCATCACACCCCAACCATAAGAGCTGAGAACCAGTCCACCTATCGCCGTACTAGCCGCAATACCCAGCTGAGCAGCAGCAGAGTTCAGAGACATAACTGTTCCTCTAAAACTCGGAACCTGACAGAGAAGCAACGTGTTTGTACAGGTCAATATTATTCCAGCCATTACACTCATGAACGCGATTAATATTAACACCATCACGAAACTGGATACGTTCATGTAACCATAAATTAACAAACCGGTCATAAATGAGCATACAACTACCAGCCTCTTAACCCCAAACTTCCCCGCCAATACACCCCCAACAAAGTTACCTATGATAACCCCAATAATTAACATAGAAAAAACATTCGAAGCCTCAGCGAGACCTAGCGATACTTCTTCACGTAGATAAGTGACACTATAAGAGAAGACCCCAACCCATGATCCAAACACCAACATATTTCCCACTAGACAAGCTAGAGCAGACCATAAGGATAACACATTCCTATATCCCTCAAGAACACCAATCTCATCGCTCATCTCTTCACTCCTTATATTAGGTAATACCAGATAGGTAGATAAGAACCCTAGAACAATCATGGGAGCCACGAAGAGAAAAGCATACCTCCACTCCCAATCCCCTACAACATAACCAATGAGCTGTACCATTACTAGATAGGAAACGGAACGTAGAGAAGACAAAGTACCGACTACCTTAGATCGCTCCAAAGTATCATAATACTCGCCAATGTATGAGTACACCATCGGTGTCACCAACGAGGTCACGAACCCCATAGCCGAGAAAAAGACTACGAGTAATGTGAAGCTAAGTGCAAAGCTACAGCATAAGACTGAGATGAGGCTGATGAGCAACCCAGTTAATAGGAGGTTCTTGTAGCTGTATCGGACGCTCAGTACCCCCATAGCCAAAGCTACAGCAATAGCCATGATAGAAGTAATGGATTGGATTTGAGCAGCTAAACCAATAGATACACCAAACGATGAGGCGATCTCTATCAGACTCATCCCAATAATAATAGAAGGAGGATCAATAGATGAAATCGATAAAATCAGTGTCGGGAGAACTAATCTCTTCCTTTTCTCTAGTTCATTCAAAATATGTTCCATCCAATGTTACAGGTTTCTGATAAATGGAATAACCTCATCACCAATAATCTCCAGGGGCTCTATCTCGTGGCTGTTAGGCATATTCAGTATCACCTGCTGAATCCCAAGCTCTCCTAGCTCCACACACAGGTCAAGAACATCCTCTGCTGTCATCGCGTCTGGAGCGATCCTTACGGTGCCTAGAATAGTCTTTTCAATGCTGTCATAGTCTCTGTTGAATTTCTCGCAAAGAGCCCTGAGTTTGTTTAATCTATCAGGTATGTATTCTCTGCGCTCGTTGAATTTCTCGTGCATCCAGTCTTGGAACTCTGGTAAAGGTGAACCGAACTGAAGGTTCACTGCGTCAGCGTATTTGGCTGATAGTCTGAGCATTCTAGGACCTCCTTTCCACATACCAACGAGGATGGGAGGGTGAGGTTTGCTTATTGGCTGGGGGCTACAGATGGGCTCCTCCAGCTGGAAGTATTTTCCTTTGAATGGGGCTCTATTGTCGCTCCACATATGATGGGCTATCTGTAATGTTTCTTCAAGACGTGAGATGCGTTTACCTAAATGAGGATTATCTATTCCGTAGCCTTTGTTCTCGCGTTCAACCATACCACCGGGTCCGATTCCAAGATACATCCTTCCACCTGATAACACATCCAACGTTGTCACCATTTTCACCAGAACTCCTGGGTACCTGAGGACATTATTAGTGACAAGAACTCCGAGCTTGATCCTTTTTGTGATACCAGCCACATAACTAAGAGTTGTGTAAGCCTCAGGCAGGGGTGCATCCTTTTCTCCGAAAGCCCCGCCGAGCTGGAAGAGGTGGTCCATCACCCAGAAGCTGCTAAACCCCGACCTGTCAGCCATCTCAGCGAGCTTCGAGCCAATATTCTCCGAGCTCCCTGGCCAATGAAACCTTGGCACCTGTAGTCCGACTTTCATACAACTTTCACCTCACGAATTACCCCTTGTTGACCTGAGCCTGCTTGGGTTGACAGACCAACGTCCTTGGCCCCAAACTTGTAGACGATGGCAGCGAGAATGTACATGGCGCCGAAGGCAACGCTCATTATGCTCCAGCTATAGATGTATAGGATCAGGCCACCCAACGCAGCCCCCAAAGCTAAACCCAGCTGAATCGCTGCGGAGTTGAGCGACATAACGGTCCCCCTGTAGCTAGGAACCTGGCCCAGTAAAAGGGTGTTCTCACACGTCAAGGTAATACCTGCCAGTAGGCTCATAACGGCGGTAAGGACAACGGTCAGATGGATGTTGGGCGAATTCATGTAACCTATTATGAGGATACCTGTCAGTAGGGAGCTGGCCACGATAACCCTCTTACCCCCAAGTCTTTTCGCAAGCAGGCCGCCCAGGTAGTTGCCCACGAGGAAACCTGCGATTAGACCCGAGAATATGTTGGACGCTTCAGAGAGGGGTAGGAGAAAAGCTTCACGCAGATAAGTGACAGTATAGGTTAACACACCTCCGCACCAAGCTCCATACGCCAACAGGTTGCCGAGAAGACACGCCAACGCAGACCTCGACGCCAGCACACCTCTGTAACCCTCGAGGACATTCGTTTGACTAGTAGTCTCCCTGTTTTTGACACTGGGTAAAACCTTTATGGACAGGGCAAGGCCGAGGAAGGTCATGGGCACGACGAGGAACAGAAACGCCCCTCTCCAGCCCCAATCGCTAACCACGACCCTGATGAGCTGAACCATCACGAGGTACGACACCGATCGTAGTGATGCCAGGGTGCCCACGACCTTGGAGCGTTGCTCGCCCGGATAGTACTCGCCGATGTATGAGAAGACCATGGGCCTCACGAGAGAGGACGCCAGGCCCATGGCAGAGAAACAGATTATCAACAAGATGAAGCTGGGCGCGAATTTGCAGCACAAGGCGGAGACCAAGGTGATGATGAGACCCCCCAGCAGCAGGGACTTGTAGTTGTAGCGCACGCTCATCATCCCCATCGCTAGGGCGGCGACTACGGCGAGTACAGAGGTTATGGACCGGATCTGTCCCGCCAAGCTGACGCTGACGCCGAAAGCTATAGCCACCTCGATTAGGCTGATGCTGAGGATCAGAGTCGGTGGGTCGGTCGAGGAAATCGCGATTATCAGTGTCGGAAGAACTAGGCTTCTTCTTTTATGCAATTCAGTTGTCTCACTCACTCTAGCCTCACAAGTCCTTAACCAGGGGAATTACCTCTTCACCAATTATCTCGATGGACTCTATCTCGTGGCTGTTTGGCATGTTGAAGATGCAATGGTGAATTCCTATCTCGGCTAGCTCTTGACATAATTCAACAAGTTCTGTGGCACTGAATACGTTGGGATCGATCTTTATGGGGCCATGAATGGTACATTCAATATCGTCATAGGAGCGTCCGACTTTTTCACAATGCCTCCTTAATATGGAGAGTTTCCTTGTTAGACGCTCCCTACGATTCTTGTAAAGCTCATTATGTCTTAAACTGGATTCTTTCAGTG
>DAOVCM010000177.1 GCA_030670015.1 Candidatus Bathyarchaeota archaeon | reverse complement strand
GGTGATCTCGTGGCTGATGAGCCGAAAGGCCCGCACAGACACTATGCTGGAGATTAACAAGGCGTGCATTAGACGGACCACACTCGCCAACATCTACAGGGAGTACGACTTCGGAGAGATCGCGACGGTGACCAGAGCCGCCACGGCGAAGGCCCTAGGCCTAGTCCATAAGGGACATCTGGGCCCCGGAGCGGACGGCGACGTCTCAGTCTACGACATCGACCCAACGACGTGGAGACCCTCAATGTACAAGGAGATCGAAAGAGCGTTCGCAAGGGCCGCGTACACTATCAAGGGCGGAGAGGTCACTGTGAAGGACGGCGAGGTCGTGGCCACGCCGCGGGGAACTACGTATTGGGTAAACGCAAAGGTTCCTGAAGATGCAGGTACCGAGTTAATGAAGGACCTGGAGGCCGAGTTCAGGAGCTATTACACGATCGGGTTGAACAACTACCCCGTCCAAGACGCGTACCTGCCCGTTCAGCAGCCAATAGCTGTCGACTCGAGGAGGAGATGGTAGATGAGCTTCATAGTTAACGGAGTGGAGATAGAGGACACCTTCGCCGAGGGCTTCTCCATGTGGGGGAGCAGAATCATCATCACTGCGAAGAACAGGAAGTGGGCGAACATCGCAGCTACAAATATGACGGGCTTCGCCACCAGCGTCATTTCGTGCGACTGCGAGGCTGCCATCGAGAGGGATGTTCCCCCGGAAGAGACCCCTGACGGCAGGCCTGGCACGGCGGTGATGGTCTTCGGCTTCTCCCGGAAGAGGCTGGCGGAGCCGATGCTCAACCGCATAGGCCAGTGCGTCCTCACGTGTCCGACCACAGCGATCTACAACGGACTGCCGGAGGAGGAAGCGGACGCGATGCTCGACGTTGGGAAGAGCATGCGGTTCTTCGGCGACGGCTTCCAGGTGAAGATGCGGATGAACGACGGCTGGCTTGGCCGCCGCAGATACTGGCGTATCCCAGTGATGGAGGGGGAGTTCCTCGTCGAGGACAAGTTTGGCGCAAAGAGGGCGGTGGCGGGAGGTAACTTCCTAGTCATGGGCGTGACCGAGGACATCGCCCTGGAGGCCTCTGAGAGGGCCATCGACGCCATCCACACAGTTCCCGGCGTCATCACACCCTTCCCCGGCGGCCTCTGCAGAAGCGGAAGCAAATTGGGCTCCAGATACACCTTCCTGAAAGCCTCCACAAACACACCTTTCTGCCCAGCAATTAAGCACACCCTTACGGACTCCCAAGTTCCAGAGGGCGCCAACTCCGTCATAGAGGTGGTAATCAATGGCCTTGACTTTGACTCTGTCAAGGCAGCGATGGCTGCGGGCGTGAAGGCGGCGGTGGAGGTCGAGGGAGTGAGGAAGATCACAGCTGTTAACTTCGGTGGAAAGCTCGGGAAGTTCCAGATACACCTGAAGGACTGTCTGGGAGGCGCCTGAAATGGAGGAACTGAGACTCACACCCAAGGATGCGCCGACAATCCCCATCGAGGCCGAGGTAATATCGCCTGATATCATAGCAGGAAAGCGACTGCAGGATGTCAAAGGGTTAACGGTATACGTCGGAAACACAACGAGAACTCTGGGGGATTTCTTCGATGTAGAGGGAGACATCGCGGAGAAGGCCACGGATCAGCTGATCGTGGTTGAAGGAGCCATCCCCCATGTAAAGTACATCGGCGCTGAGATGACAGCAGGTCGAATCGTGATCAAGGGCGACGTCGGAATGCACGTGGGTGCTCAGATGTCCGGAGGCGAGATAATCGTAGAGGGCTCGGCTTCGGACTGGGTAGGTGCAGAGATGAAAGGAGGCCTGCTCCGCATCAAGGGTAATGCAGGTAACCAACTCGGAGCCGCCTACAGGGGCAGCAGCGACGGTATGACCGGCGGCTGTATCGTCGTCGGAGGCGACGTAGGTATCGAGATGGGGGCCTTCATGCGGCGGGGCATGCTCATCGTACAGGGAGATGTCGGACCCTTCGCAGGGGTCCACATGAACGGAGGCGAGATATTCATCTTCGGCCGCGCTGCGAGGAGAGTCGGCGCCGAGGCGAAAGGAAACGGGGGCTTCATCGCCTGCTTCGGAGGCGTTGAAGCACTCCTCCCGACTTACATATACGACACAACCTACAGGCCTACGTTCATGAAGCTTTACCTGAGACAGCTTCGGGACGAGCTGGGGATTGAGGAGGCGGAGAAGTTTCTAGACGCCCCCTTTAAGAGGTATCGGGGGGACATCGCAGTCGGCGGGAACAGCGAGATCCTCATCGTAGAGGAGCAGTAGACTCGGGCTGTTACGGAATTGAAGGTCGGCATCGTCGCCTCGAACAGGCGGGAGTGGCATGTTCACCAGCTCAAGGAGGAGCTGACCAGTAAGGGAGTGGAGGCCTACGTATTCCCCGCCACTCGTTTCCTCTCACGAATAGGGTCAGGGTCACGGATCTCGGTCAAAGGGTACGGAATAGACGACTTTGACGCCGTCATCGTCAGGAAGGTACCCGGTGGTACCCCTGAGCAGGTTTTCTACAGGATGGACGTCCTGCACAGACTGGAGGACCTCGGAGTCTACGTCATCAACCCTGCTGAGGCCATTGAGAGAGCCGTGGACAAGTACTACACCTCCACGCTCCTCGAGGACGCAGGAATCAGGACACCCAAGACCGTGATCACCGAGAGATTCAACGAGGCGATGAAAGCCTTCGAGGAACTCGGCGGCGACATCGTCGTAAAGCCCCTGTTTGGCTCCCTGGGCATGGGTATGACCCGGATCAGCGACAAGGATGTCGCCTACAGGGTATTCCGCGCGCTGGAGATGACCCAAAGCGTCTACTACCTTCAAGAGTTCATCCCCCACGCTCAGGAAGACATTAGGAGCTTCGTCGTCGGCGGCGAGGTCGTGGCCTCAATGCTAAGGACGGCCGAGGGATGGAAGACCAACATCTCAACCGGAGGATCCGCGAAAGCATACACTCTCGAAGATGAGCTAGTCAAGCTCAGCTTGAAGGCGACACGAACTATCGGATTGGAGTACGCGGGCGTCGACCTCCTGCGCTCGGAGCGCGACGACAAGACCTACATAGTCGAGCTGAACAGCACACCGGGCTGGCAGGGGCTTCAAACCGTAACAGAGAGAGATATTGCAGGTTTAATTGTTGACTTCATCCTTTCAAGACTAAAATGATAGATACTCTCTGTCAGTTGGAGATGGCGGTTCAAACGTGAAGCTCCGCTCCGTCATTTCTGTGTTAAACCCCTGATTTGGAAGCCTGATAGAATGATTATAATGGCTAAGAGCCTAGGAATGTTCAGGACAAGGAGAAGCACAGGTGTCAATATATGAAGCGCGTTGAGCTGATCTATCTTTCCCAAGAGGACATCCTGGACATGAATCTACCGCTGAAGGAAGTCATAGATCTAGTGGAACACGGACTTGACGA
>DAOVCM010000065.1 GCA_030670015.1 Candidatus Bathyarchaeota archaeon | reverse complement strand
TTCTCCTAGCGATAATCCGTGGCTTTTTCCACGTAACCCACATCACGCTACGGGCGACTCTTAGTCAAAACATCTTACGTGTCATGAGACGTGACTTCTACTACGCCCTCATCAACAAGTCGTTCGCATATCTCGATCAGGTGATGTCAGGGCAGATCATCAGTCGTATAACCAGCGACATGGGGGCCATAGACCTGTTCTACAGCGAGACCGTGCGGGAGATCTTTAGGCACGGCATGCAGTTCTTCTTCACGCTGTACATTCTCTATCTCATAAACCCCAATCTAACCCTCATATGCTGCATACCGCTGCCGTTCATCTTCCTCAGCACCCACATGTACTCAAGCAGGATAAGCAGCTACCTGACCAGAGCGAAGAACCAGTTCGGGGACCTAAACAACGTGCTAGTGGAAGGCATAGTAGGCCACAAACTCATCAAGACCCATGGCATGGAGAACCACTTCTTTGAGAGATTTCAGGAACAGAACGAGGCATACGTGGACACGAGCCTCCAAGCGTCACGTATCCAGAGCCTGTACAGGCCGAGCTCAGCGGCTATGGTCGCCGTCGGCGTGGCCCTGGTAATATTCTATGGTGGTCAGGAGGCTGCTGCAGGTCATCTGAGCATTGGAGAGATCGTGTTGTTTGGAACATACTTCATCCAGCTTGTTGGCCCCATGAGAATGTTCGCTCGCCTCATCATGTTCTACAACGATGCCATAGCTAGTGCCAGAAGGGTCTTCGAGGTCATCGACATAGGCGAGGACGTGCCAGAAGCGCGGGAGCCAGTTGGGTTGGAGATGAGGGGAGAGATAGTTTACAGCGACGTATCGTTCAGCTACGGAGAGGGTAAAGAGACATTACGGAACATAAACCTGAGGATAGAGCCGTCACAGCAAGTAGCTCTCATGGGATACGTTGGCTCCGGAAAGACGACGCTGGCTGAGCTCGTGCCACGTTTCTATGATGTTACCTCAGGCAGGGTCATGGTTGATGGTGTGGATATCCGTGACATAGAGCTCAAGGTGCTCCGTAGACAGGTGGGCATAGTGCTCCAGGATATCTTCATCTTCTCCGATACTATCAGGAACAACATCGCGTACGGAAAGCCAGATGCAACTGATGAAGAGATACACGCAGCAGCAAAGGCAGCCCAGATCCACGAGTTCATAGAGACCATGCCCAGAGGCTATGACACTATGGTTGGGGAGCGAGGAACAACGCTGTCAGGTGGACAGAGGCAGCGAGTATCAATTGCTAGAACACTGCTAACGAACCCGAGGGTACTCATATTGGACGACTCGACGAGCAACGTTGACGCGCAGACAGAGGTCCTCATCAGGAAGGCAATAGACACCCTTCTCGAAGGACGCACAGCGTTGATCATCACTCAGCGCGCCTCAACCTGTGAAGCCGCGGACAAAGTCGTCGTCATGGAGAGGGGCAGGATCATCTCCGAGGGAAAACATCGAGAACTGCTTGAGTCAAGTGGTAGCTACCGACAGCTGATAGAATCGCAGGCCTTGGATATCGGAGGAGGTGAATCCTAGAGTGGCTGAGTATGTGGATAGGTACGATATTGGCTCCCTGGAGTCCACCTCGAGAAGGATGAGCGACCTTGAGATCGTAAAAAGGATTATCATGGAATACATGTTGAAACACAAGGCTCTCTTCACTCTGGAGATAGTTCTCATCTTATTCAAGATGATGACGGTCTTGGCTGGACCCTATCTTTACAAGACAGTGCTGGACTTTTATATCGCACGTACGCCGACGGATGACTCGGTGTGGCTGGCGAACATCATAGATTCAATTGCGGTAGTCATGACACATCAAACAGAGCCCACACTGAGCGGCGTCCTTCTCGTGGCAGCCCTCTTCTACGTAGCTATAGCACTAATAGAATGGGCTGTGACAAGCGCTCAGCTCTACTACATCGAGAAGCTTGGGCTCTTTGTCATCGCGGATATCAGGGCAGACTTCTTCAGCCACATCAACAGCCTGTCCCAACGGTTCTTCGAGTACGGTAACACCGGTAGGCTCGTCTCGAGGGTCACAAACGACGCCGAGGCGTTGAAGAAGATACTCTCAACCGGGGTCATCGGGCTCGTGGCTGACCTAGTCATGACCCTATCGATCATCCTTGTGATGGCGTTAATAGACTTCCAGCTCACTCTTGTGGCGCTTCTGATCGCACCCCTCCTCGCAGTCGTAAGCAGAGTCTTCCAGAAATGGATAAAAGACGCATGGAGAATAGCACGCCGAAACGTCGCATCACTCACAGGGAAGGTCCAGGATCTGATGTATGGGGCCAAGCTCACGAAGTCACTGGTCCAGGAGGAGCGTAGTCTCCGTGAGTTCGACGAAGTCAATGAACAGAACATGCAGACCCAGATAAAGGCCGAGACCGTATCGGTGGCCTACAGCAGTGTGGCCACGGTGCTCGGCAGCGTCATGACGGCTGCGATATGGTATCTCGGGGGGATGAAGGTCCTCAGCTCCACCCACACCATCGGCCAGTTGGTGGCTTTCAGTACTTATTCTGAGATCTTCTTCTCCCCTATACGGAACCTTGCGATGATGTATGGGGAGATCCAGAGCGCCCTTGCGGGGGCGGAGAGAATATTCGTCATCTTGGATCAGCAACCAGAGGTGATGGAGAGCGAGGAACCCATCCAGCTAGATGAGGTGAGAGGGGAGATCGTGTTCAGGGACATTAGTTTCAGCTATGTCCCGGATCAACCTGTGCTCAAACACATAAACCTGAATATCAAGCCTGGTGAGAAGGTGGCGATATTCGGACCCACTGGCTCAGGTAAGTCGACGATGATTAACCTGCTCGGCAGGTTCTACGACCCAATTGAAGGAGCTGTCGAAATCGATGAACACAACTTACGGGATCTCTCTTTCTCGACGTTGAGGAAAGTCGTCTCGATCGTGCTTCAGGAGCCTTACCTGTTCAACGGCACCGTCGAGTATAACCTCAAGTTCGGTAACCCGGAGGTCTCCGACGAGGAGATGGTCCGCGTGGCCAGGTACGTGGGCATGCATGAGGCTGTGATGGAGCTCGAGGAAGGCTACGAGACGGTTCTACATGAGAGAGGGACAAACCTCAGCTACGGTCAGAGACAGCTGATATGCCTCGCGAGGGCCATCATAGTGGACCCCCGTATCCTTGTGTTTGATGAGGCCACCAGCAGCGTCGATCCATACACCGAGGCAAGGATACAGGATACTCTACGAAGAGAGATGATGAACAGGACCGTGATACTCGTAACCCACAGAGTGTCAACCGTGAGGGACATGGACAGGATAATCGTGCTCAAGGACGGGGTCATCGAGGATGAGGGGCACCATGACTGGCTGATACAAAACAGTAGCTTGTATAGAGAACTCTGTGAGATGCAGCTAGTAGAAATAGGCTAACAACTCAGACTAGGCTTAATCAGGTGCGGGAGGAGGGACTCGACCACAAATTTACTAGTAAAAACTAGGTTTCAAGCGCGCGCCCTAGTGGATCGGGGGCGCCGAGTCGAATAACTTTTCATCTGGACCAGGTTTAGAAGAAAACTAACCACTTGGGAATGAAACGAAATACCTTTTCGTAAAGCTGGGGAAACAACTATAGCGTACAATCATTAGGTAATATCATCGACAGTGAATTCTTTGTCTTTTAGCCCAGGTATTTTATTTGGTTGAAATATCCAACGCGGTTCACATATAATGTGTTCCTCGTAGTCATTGTATTTGAAAATCAGTAATTTTGGTTGACAGGCGGACTTGCCCGTCGGCGCACAGCTGGTCCCGCTGGACATCGACGGATACGGTGTTCCGAGTGACTGGTATCTTCAACTTGGTGGGAAAACGGGTATGATGCTACGAGGAGAGATACCGCTTTCAAGGACCTATCATACTGTCGTTGAAAGAACGTCAACGGCGCAGAGCCATGCCCCCTGGGCGAGTTAACCTTTTTCGAATCCTTCAATAACCTAGGCGGGATACATCACAGAATGGTGAAGCCGCCGCCCTTCGACCTGTCGCTCCCATACATCACCAAGGGGCTGGAGGGTATAGGGGGCAGGATCAGGGCGCGCCCCGAGGACTTCGTGGTCGAGGAGGTTGCCCTCTACGAGCCCTCGGGCTCTGGGAGCCACCTCTACGTCAACATAACAAAGAGGAATCAGACCACACGGGACGTGCAGCTCCAGCTGGCAGAGCTCTTCAACCTCAGACCCGAGAACATAGGCACCGCGGGGCTCAAGGACAAGTACGCCGTTACCACGCAGACGTTTAGCGTACTCTTCGAGAGGAACGACGTGCGGCCCAGCGACGCCGTGGAGCTCATCGAGGGCAGCCTGGACGTCAAGGTGAACTGGGCCAAGTTCCACGGCAACAAGTTCAGGGCGGGCCACCTCATAGGTAACAGGTTCAAGGTAACGATCACCGACATACGTATGCCCACGAGCCGGGCCGCCGAGAACACGAGGAGCATAGCCGAAACGATCCACCTGAAGGGGCTGCCCAACTACTACGGCAAGCAGAGAACCGGGAGAGGCGGCAAGAACGTGCAGGAGGGTTGGGAGATACTTCAGGGGCGGAAGACGTTCGCCGACAGGTGGCTCAAGAAGCTCCTGGTCTCAGCGTACCAGAGCCACCTGTGCAACAGATATCTGGCCGAGAGGGTGAGGCGCGGTCTCTTCGGCAGGCTGCTGCTGGGCGACATAGCGAAGAAACACGAGACGGGCGGTATATTCTGGGTGAATGACCCTGGGGCCGAGCAGCCCCGGTACGATGCCCAAGAGATCAGCTTCACGGCCCCCATGTACGGGTACAAGATGTCCCAGCCGCTGGGCGAGGCAGCCACCCTCGAAGCCGAGATACTTGAGGAGTCTGAGATGTCCTTGGAGACGTTTAGGCGCATGAGGGTCACCGGCACCCGTCGTTTGGGCAGGCTGACGCCCAGGATCGAGGTGGCTGAGGCGCCCCGGGGAGTCCAGCTTTCGTTCATGCTTCACAAGGGCGGTTTCGCCACAACCCTGCTCAGGGAGTTTATGAAGACAAAGCCAGAGGACTAGACTGGAGGATGAGGAGCGGTCCCTCTTCATGAAGACTCTTATTCAAAAGATCGTGGCGGCGGTCCCTGCCACCAGTTGAGACGGCTCTAAAGCGATACGATGATTTTTTCCGCCTTTTTACCTGTCATCTCAACGATGTCGATTCGGCTGACGTGCACCTTTGAGACGCTGCCCGGCTTCACCTGTCTCTCAATGATGTCCCCGGGGTTGTCGTCAAGTTGCTTTACCATGATCTCCAGCGCCCGCCTCTTTTCATCGAAGTCCTCGACAAAGGAGACCACGCCCTTGAACTGGGTGGTGTGGTACAGGTGTCGCAGCTGCGCGCGGGCGGATTAAATAATTCAGGTTATGTGGGAGATCGCCCCTTAACATCATGGTAACAGGATGAAGGAGACTGGTTCTCCCAAACTCTTATTCGAGAACCTGGAAGCCAGAGCATCTGTAATGCCCTCCACTCCACCAGAACGAAGTTCGAGGGGGAAAATTTTATCCCACACACACCATGACGAGGGCTGGAGAGATGCAGAGCCTGTGCAAGGTTCGACGGCGAGGGTAAAAGGGTTCTTTCGGAACCCGAAATAGTGAGTTCTCTCATCGAAGTTATGTATTCCGGTATGCCCGTGCTCAGCTGGAGTACTCGTATCATATTAATTAGTACCGTTCCCATGATATACACGCGAGTGAACAGCCTGAATTCTGAAAAAGGGAAGAAGAATAACACGGATCTCGTCATCAAACGATCCAAGGAGCTATACGGCTACACCCCCG
>DAOVCM010000195.1 GCA_030670015.1 Candidatus Bathyarchaeota archaeon | reverse complement strand
GTTGAGTGATGCCGGCATAGCTACGTATGCATTCCTCGGTCCGCTGCTTCCCTATCTGTCCGAGGAAAGGCTGGACGTTCTTTTGGATAAACTAGCTGAATGTGTTAGCCGTATCATGGTAGATAGACTCAACATTAAGAGCGGTAACATGTCATCCATCCGACGTGCCTTATCTGCTAATTACCCTGACCTACAGCCTATGTTCGAGCGTGCACTAGTTCCTCAATCAGGATATTATGACATGTTGAAGAGTAGGGTGGAAGATATGTGTCGGACGCGAGGTATACCTTGCTATGTTATATATTGAAAAATCCGGATTTCTCCATCTTAATGAGGCCATACCAAGAAATGTGGGTAAATTTAAATAAATTATAGTAGAAATTCCTGCATTTGAATTTTTATTCAACAGTATTGATCAAGGATCCTGTAGACCTCATCTTGATGGACAGCTTCTATGATAACCTTGCTGCCATCACGCTTTACAAGGATCCGCCCCTCTTTTTTTACCGTCGTTCTTCCAATAACTGAGGCTTTTACTCCGATTTCATTCAGAGCCTTGATGAGGTGATCCGTTCTATCCTGCTCTGCGACGATCAATAGCGCTCCAGATCCCATCAGCTTCAGCGGATCTATGTCTAGCGCCTGGCAGACGTGCATTGTCTCATCAGCCATGGGCACTTCCTCCTCGTATATAACGGCACCAATGTCCGCTGCCTCAGTCATCTCCCACACGCCGTTCAGCAGACCTCCCTCCGTTGGAGTGTGGAGAGAATGGACTCCTCCTTCCTCCACCGCCTTCAACGCCTCTGGCACCACACTGATCTGCCTAAGCATCTCAGAGGCCTTTTTGAGGAAGGCATTACTCACCTTTCCCTTTAGGATACCCGCTAGATCTGTCGCCAATATTCCTGTTCCCTCAATACCCGCATACTTTGTCAGGATTATTAGGTCCCCAACTTTTGCGCCTCCAGTGGTTACATATTTTTCCTTGGATACCTCGCCCATCATGAATCCTGCAATGATGGGCCTATCCAGATTCGGCGTAATCTCAGTGTGACCTCCAATGAGGCTGGCTCCAACCTCGCAACAAGCGTCATGAATATCGATCATTATGTTCTCCAAGAGTGACTCATCAGCCCCCTCTGGGAGAAGTACTATGGCCAGAAACCATCGAGGGCTTGCCCCACACGACGCCACATCGTTCGCGTTTATGTGAACGGCTAGCCAACCTATCCTACCCTCGGCGCCTGTGATGGGGTTTGCCTTCGCGATAAGAACGCTATCCCCCATCTCAATCACGGCCGCATCCTCCCCCACGCCTGGTCCCTGCAGAACCCTGTCACAAGGAACACCACAATAAGGGAAGACAAATCTCCTGAGAACCTCGGCGGGGACCTTCCCGGTGGGCAGCCTTCGAGCGCCTGACAAATTGAAACCTCCACTATAATCTATGGTTACGAGATATAGGTTTTCTCTGGGAATTCACTTTCACCCATCTCTCCACAGATGATATGTTTGAACGGACACAAAGCATAAATCCGGATGGCTTGACAGCAACATGGGAGAGAGAGTGAGCGATCCCAGGAGCGTCTTCGTAGACGAGGGAGTCCTAGACCTCAACTACGTTCCACCCTACCTACTCCACAGGGAGACCGAGCTACGCTTTCTCTCCGATCTATTCCGCTTCATCGTCGATGCCCCCTATGAGATGAGCCAGAGGGTCGTCATCTTAGGCGACGTGGGCACCGGCAAGACCGCTCTAGCCCAACGGTTTGGCCTCAACCTCATGTTCGATGCTAGGCGCCGGCGGGTCCGAGCTAAGTACGTCCATATAAATTGCCGGAAGCTTCGCGGCAGTCTCTTTATGATCCTCCTCCGGGCCGTGAGGGCCTTTCGACCTCAGTTCCCAGACCGAGGATACTCCGCTAACGAACTCCTCGACACTCTCATGCGGGTTCTCGACGAGGAGAACGAGCAGCTTGTTCTATGCCTTGACGAGGTGGACGCCCTCATCGAGAAAGATGGTGACGCCCTCTACTACCTCACTCGTGTCCAGGAGGAACGGATGGAGGAGTCAAGACGCCTCAGCCTAATCTGCATCTCCAAAGACTCGGAAACATTCCAAGAATTAGATAAAAGCACCCTGAGCACCCTCCAGCGGAACGTAATACGGATGTCAGAGTACACTCAGCCACAGCTCTCGGACATCCTCATCAGCCGAGCTGAGCAGGCGTTCAGGCCTGGTGCTATTCCTCTCGAGGTTGTCGACTTCATCGGCGAACTGGCTGCGGCTGAGGGGGGTGACGCTAGGTACGCCATCGACGTTCTATGGAGGGCAGGCAAGTACGCGGATTCCGTCTACTCCCGGGAGGTGTTGCCCGAGCATATCCGGAAGGCGGCGGCTACACTGTTCCCGACGCTCCGAGAGGAGGAGGTCAAGCAGCTGAGCCGACACGAGCAGCTGGTGCTCCTCGCCATAGCCCGCCATTTCAGGCATATCCGGGAGGCTCACGCGACTACAAGTGATGTGGAGAGGAGCTACCATGTGGTCTGCGAGGAGTACGGGGAGAAACCAAGAGGTCATACCCAGTTCTGGAAGTATCTGAATCAGCTGAAGTGGCTCGACGTGGTCTCTTCGACCCTCCGGGCGTCGGGTAAGGGTAGAACCCAGCTTATAAGTCTCCCAAAGGTGCCAGCGGAGGATCTAGAGAGGGAGGTGACTCGCATCCTTGGGCGGGACTAGACGTGAGATAAATACCGAGGAGCTTTTCAGCTCTCGTGGAAGGTTCCGTGTACTTCGTGTTCTCTCAGAATGCGGGGAGCTAAACATTAGTGAGGTAGGCCGAAGGACGGGGATGAACTACACCAGTGTCGAGCGCCACCTAGGGAAGTTGAGGGACATGGGGCTGCTCAGAGAGAAGAGGTACGGTAAGATTAGGATCTTCGAAGTTCTATTCAGGGCTATAACTGTTCGGATTGAGAGAGGCTGGGGAGTTAGGGTCGAGATAGAAATGTCACCGTTGCCATGAGAATAAAGGAGTCATGATCTTACCTGAAAAATCGAATAGGATATCATAGATGCCTGGTTATTTTGGGCTCTAATGTTTGTCTGGGCATTGCGCCTATAATCCGATCTACG
>DAOVCM010000051.1 GCA_030670015.1 Candidatus Bathyarchaeota archaeon | reverse complement strand
ATGGGAGATGGATAGTCAGAGGAAGAATACAGTCGCCCGCAGCTCTGTTATTTACGGGGTATTCGCCTTCCTCCTCGTATGGCTGATCTTCTTCAATGAGCTTGTCGTCGGGGACCTAGGTAACTTCCTCCCATATCTGCCCGAGCAGCTGGCGTCGATGAGCCTTAACGTCATACTCCTTCCTCTTCTGGTCTCTATAACCATCTTCTACGTGGCAAGCCTCGTGGGCAGCGTCTTCGAGGGCGTCTTCGCCGAGGTGACGGTGGGAACCTTGTATGCAGCCGGATTCGGCGCTTTCTTCACCCTTTTTCTCATCCTCCACCCGGCCTCGTCTCTGAGCGAGGCAGGTTACCTACTCCTCGCTGCCTTTGCAGTTGTCCTCGGCTATAACACCATCTCCACCGTCTCAAGACTGAGAAAGATGCAGACGCTCAGGGTCGTAGCCATCAGCGCCACCATCTATCTGGAGGGGCAGATCACCATCAGGCTCATCTCCCAACTCATCTCTTCCAGCGGGGCTTCCATGCCGCTGGAGTTAGCAGACGCAGTGGGGCAGTTCATAAACCTCGGCGTCACTATTGCTGCGGTTTTCACCCTGTTCGCGGCGTTCAAGACGTCAAAGAACCCATACCTGTCGGCCATGGGGGGCATCGCCTCCAACTACCTGTTCTCCGTCTCCCTCAGTCTCCTCGGTGCACTCTATTACGGATTTTTCCTCGGTGGCCTGTCATCCTTCGCTCCGAGTATCTCCAATCTCTCCCCTTACATCGAATGGACCGGGATATGCGTCTTCGCTGCGCTCATCTTCACAGTGATGCGAAGGGGTATGCAAGAGTCGATCATGGCCAGGAACCGGCTTGGAGACTGGAAGAAGCATCTCCAGCAGGTCACCACGTACAAGGGGGACAGATTCGTCGGCTTCACAGGGGTTATTAACGACTTCATTGAGCAGGGAAGCCGGGGCAGGCTCCTTGTAAGACTTGCTCTCTTCCTTCATGAGAACCATGTGAGTGACGACGAGATCTCAGAGCTGCTAACGGAATTGATAAATTTTAAGGACATAAAGGAACCGGCCATCTCTCGAAAGGGGCGAGCTTCAAGCATAGACCGCGAGAACAGGGAGAAGCGGAGGGACGTTCTCAGGAGGGCGTTTAACCGAATAATTCCTCCAAGCGTCCAAGGAACCCCAGAGTCGCCGGAGGGAGTGGAAGAAATCGGTCAGGAGGCGCCTGTACCAACAATAGAGTGACAGAATATGGCGTTGAAAGGGATGAATGTTTGGGAAGTAAAGGAGACATGCACTAAGATACTTGATGGTGTGAGCAGGTACTTCGTCGGCAATAAATCCATGCTCAGGAAGCTACTGGCGTCCAGCTTGGCGAACGGGCACATCCTCTTCGAGGACTATCCCGGTCTCGGGAAGACCCTGCTCGCGAAGACCTTCGCTAGGGTGACGGGGTGTGTCTGGAGGAGGATCCAGTTCACCCCCGATCTCATGGCTGCGGACATCATCGGCACGAGGGTGTGGCGGATGAGGGAGGCCAAGTTCGTCCTCGAGAGGGGGCCCGTCTTCACCAACATTCTGCTGGCCGACGAGATCAACAGGTCGCCGCCAAAGACTCAGTCAGGCCTGCTGGAGGCGATGGAGGAGCGTCAGGTCACCATAGAGGGGGAGACCCACAAGCTGAGTGCACCCTTCTTCGTCATCGCCACCCAGAACCCCATCGAGCTTGAGGGAACCTACCCTCTCCCGGAAGCCCAGTTGGACCGGTTCCTCTTGAAGCTCTCTATGGGGTACGTGGAGACTCAAGATGAGGAGAGCCTCATTCTGAAGCGGAGGATCAGCTGGAGGAGGGACGACCCCACCGACATGGTGAAGCCTGTCACCAACCAGGCCATGTTCGTGGAGATGCAGCAGTTCATCGAGAAGGAGATTTACGTGGACGATCAGATAGTCGACTACATCACCAGCATCGTCCGCCTCACAAGGATGCACCCCATGATCGAGGTTGGCGCAAGCCCCAGGGGAGGTCTCGCCCTCCTAAAGGTTGCCCGTGCCCACGCTGCTATCACAGGGAGGAGCTTCGTCACCCCCGACGACGTGAAGATATTCGTCACCGAGGCTCTGGGCCACAGGATGATCATGAAGATGGAGTACGCCATCGAGGGAGCCTTCAGCGTCGCAGCGGTTCTGGACGAGATCCTCAGCCAAGTAGAGGTCCCCAAGCAGTTCGAAGTCAGGTGAAAGGCGGGTGCTCACCCAGGACATCCAGGAGCTGGTCGTCAGCGGCGTCACCTTCCTAGTCATGGGCATGTTTCTGGGCAACCTGATACTCATCATCCTCGGCCTCTTCCCCATCGTCTTTCTCTCCATCGGTCTCCTAATTGGACAGCCCCAGGAGGTTGAGGTCAGACGGGAGGGTGAAGATCAGAAGATATGGGTGGACGGACAGGTTGAGGACACCATCACCGCCACGGCTAAGGGGGGCGGCGTCGGCCTTGTGACATTCGGCGACGTCTTGCCCGACAGTTTCAAGCTGGAGGAGGGAACCAATTTCAAGGCCTTCTGGAAGGGGTTGACCGAAAGGGAAGAGTCTATCAGCTATAGAGCCACCTGCGTAAAGAGGGGGCGCTATCAGCTGGATACTGTAGCCTGGGAGACCCGGCACCCCCTCCAGATCTTTGATAACATGCTTGGAGAATATCCGGCTTCTAGGACGTACATCGTCCAGCCGAAGCCCCTGTTCGTCAAGAGAGTGAGGGAGAGAAAGGCGATGACCCGGATCCCGATGCCCATGGAAGCACGGATAAAATTCGGCTTCCCCACCACCGACTTCCTTGAGGTGAGAGACTACGCACCCGGGGACGCATACAGGAACATCAACTGGAAAGTGACAGCCCGCAGGCTCTCAGCCTCTCCGGGCACTCTCCAGGTGAACGAGTACGAGAAGGAGGGGAAGAAGGTGGTCTGGATCTTTATGGACTGCGCGTCGCACATGGCTCTCGGCACAACGGTGAGCAGCACTCTGGAGCACGCAGTCAGAGCAGTCCTCGGTTTCACCCACTTTTACCTCAGCCGGGAGTGCCGGGTGGGGCTCTGTATCTATGATTACGACGCCCATGAGTGGGAGGGGTCCTACCAGAGGCTGGGTGTGTTACCAAGCTTGGAGTCAGCCCTCTCCCAGGTTGACCAGATCGAGGCGCCCGTGGAGCCCGAGGAGATAACAGCTACGGCGCCTGAACAGCGGCCCCCCATCAAGCGGCGCATCCTTTTCCCTGATATGGGGAGGAGGCAGCAGTTCAGGATCATGAGGGAGATGCTTAAAGTTGAGGTAAAGTACGGAGGCGAATCCCTCAAGGAGGCTATCCATAGCTGCCGTAGGCACATCGTAGGGACCCTTCCCCTCTTCATCATTATCACCATGATCGAAGCCTCCAGGACAGAGGGGTTGTACGAGGGCATCAAGCAGCTCTACAAATATTCAGGCTGGATGAGGAAGCGACCCTCCATCATCGTCTTCAACGTGCAGGGATACAGCGTCGCAGCCCAGACTGAGGAGGAAGGGATGGCTGCGGAGCTCCTTGACTTCCGCAATAGGCCCGTTTACCAAGTCCTACGGGGGATGGGTGTGACCGTGGTGAACTGGAACCCCCGTACCCAGAGCTTCGCACGGGCGCTCATCAAGCAGAGGGCTTAACATGAGGACGGAGACATACATCAGGACGACAGAGCTGGGAGTGGCATTAGCCTCCACCTACATGGTAGCCGTCACCCTCCTCCAGTCCTCCATCTACCTTGTCAAGCTGAAACCTCTCATGTTGAAGTACCTAGGTCCTCTCCTAGCCATGATAGGCGTCCGCACTACCCTCTTCGACTTCGTCCTCCTCGGGTTTGTCACGGCAATGTCCTTCCTGTTCTGGCGGAGAGGAGACGAGGTCGGATTCGGGAGGCTGTTCTCACTGAACATGCTCATGTTCTTCCCCGCGGTCATCGACTTCTCAATGTTCAACTGGATCAACCTCATACTACCCTACGACCCAACGCCAGGCGTCACAGCTCTCTGGGTGTTCGCCGTCGGCCTCCTCCTTCAGGCAACCTACCTCACCCTAAGATACACTATCAGGTTCCGTTTGCTACGGGACGAGCTGACGGACCGTGGCGCAGACCTAGTGGACGTGAACGAGGTTTCAAAGGGGCAGATGACCTACTTGATCCAACTGGTAGTTGCGACAACCGCAATATCCACCATAATATTCTACCTCACACCCCTTGTAAGGAACCTACTCAGTGTAGAGATCTCCGGTTTGCCCTACCCCCACATCGTCATCGGCGTCGTATGCTCCCTACTAATAGCGGCGGCGACCATCCTCTACCTCAGGGGAGGAGCCAGAAGAAACGAGGTGGAAGACGTTCCACTCCTAGAAGGAATGGGAAGGACATCAGATAAACCTTAATGTGGAGTAATAGAATTACATGCACTTTCCATTTTATTATAAATATCAAAGCCCCCCTCGCATCCCTCGATTAGAGTTTCTGGCTGACCGATGAACCCTTTTTTATTCGCATCACAACTATCTAGTTGAAGATTGAAATGTCCATACCAGTTGTCAAGGTTGCCGTCATAGGAGGCTCAGCCATCATCGGCTCCGGGTTCCCCGTAGAATTCAGCGGAGTCGAGGTCATCGAGGACGATATGACCCACGATACTCCCTTCGGGCCTTCGGCTCCCTTCACCCACGCCTCCGTCGACGGCCTCGAGTTCCTCTACGTTCCCTTCCATGGCATCACACCAGAGATCAGGAACACAGAGCCAGATAGCGCCAGCGAACGACTCTTCTACGTTCTCCTCAGGGCCGGAGTGAAGAAGATCATAGGATGCGCCCTATGCGGCTCCACAAACCGCCTCCTCGACCCCGCCGACGTCGTCATCCCCGACGGCTTCGTTGACTACACCACTAAGAGGGCTCAGAGCCTTACCAGGAGCCTAAGGGCGAAGGGCGTCGAGACCGAGTCCATCATGTACCGCCTCCACCAGGCCCTCTGCCCAACCCTCAGCAGCCTCCTCGTCGAAGGGTCGAAAGAGGCTGGGTTCCCAAGGGTATTCAGCCGCGGTACTGTAGGTGTTGCCGAGGGTCCACGTCTTGAATCCCCCAGTGAGATCAGGCTCAGGTATACCGAAGCGGGCATCGACGTTGTCACCATGAATCTGGTTCCAGAGGTCTACTTCGCCCGTGAGATAGGCGCCTGTTATGCAGCCCTTGAGCTCGTCTCTAACTACGGGGAGGGGCTTGTCTCCACGGAGTGGAGTGGACCTGAGGCCTTCAAGGAATTCCAGAGGCGCTGGGCTCGTCCCTCTGCTGAGGCTATACTGTGGGCGCTTCGAAGGCTGGACCCTGATGACGATGGATGCGGCTGCTCAACCCACAGATGGCGCTCAATAATCACGTGACCCTTTTTCCTGACGTTGTTACAATCATCGTAAGATTTTAACTAGACACGCCTAAACTTAGGTTGTAACGTCATCCGACATGCTCAAAACTCTTTTATCCTGAGTGATTCAAGCTGTCCAAAAGGTGATCATGGAAGTTGACAGAACAGATGATTAAGAGAATATTTAACAGTAAAAGCTTTGACTTGACTATTATCGACTTCATGGATTTTAACAGTTTTTTTCTACGAATTTTATCCTGTTGGTGAGGGCGATCGTAGGTCTTAGAGGTAGTCTTCATGGAAATTAAACGGTTCAGCCTTATTTCGGGTTCAAGGAAGGCGCAGGGCCTGACTGTTGTCATCGATGTATTCAGGGCTTTCACAACAGCCGCCTACGTGATGGCAAACGGGGCTGAGCGCATCTTCCCCGTTGGGAAAGTTGAGGAGGCCTTCGAGCTGAGGAGACTTCACCCAGATTGGCTGCTCATAGGTGAGCGGGGCGGTAAGCATATCGAGGGCTTCGACTATGGGAATTCACCCTACGAGGTCAGTGCGGCTGACTTCACAGGTCGTACTGTGGTCCAGACGACAAGTGCTGGTACGCAGGGTGTGGTGAACGCTCAGGGTGCAGATGAGATCATCCTCGGTAGCTTTGTCACGGCGGGTGCTATCGTAAGGTATATCCAGAGGGCTTCTCCGAAGATCCTCTCTCTTGTCGCAATGGGTAGTGTCGGCGTGGAGCCTAATGAGGAGGACGAGGGTTGCGCCCGTTACATCGAAGACTGTCTGAGAAAGCGGTCTCCTGACTTTGAAGAGATAAAGACCCGTATCAGGAGCTCGCAATCAGGAGTAAAGTTCTTCGACTCTACCCAGCCCCAGTTCAGGGAGGAGGACTTTCACCTCGCCCTTGAACTGAACCGGTTTGACTTCGTCCTCAGGGTGGAGAAGGACAACGGTTTACGTGTTGTTAAGTGTGTTCCATGAGCTGGATCATGCAGTCAATACACTTTTCTCAGATGGGTTAGTTGTAATGTTAGCATAGTATGAGGTGATTGTGTGGAGTTTGTGGACGGCCCATTGGAAAAGGTTTTGACCGAACCCGCTGACGATGTGGAGTCCCTGCTCAGGGTTCGAGCATGGGAGGTTGAGGAGAGCCCTTCCGA
>DAOVCM010000024.1 GCA_030670015.1 Candidatus Bathyarchaeota archaeon | reverse complement strand
AACACAGCCATCTTCGTAAAGAAGCCGATGAGGATGGCGATGGCGATCCAGCCCGCGATGGGGCTGCCGACCACACCGCTGAGTGCCGATATCTCAAAGCTGCCAGTGATCCAGTAGCTGCTGAGGATGCCCGCGAGCATTATCACGGCTCCGACGTGGGTCCAGAGGAAGTACATCATGCCTATGCGCTCGCGGTCGCCGTAACCGTAGTTGTTGATCAACGCCCAGCTTGGCACCAGCATCAGTTCGTAGAACAGGTAGAACTGGATCAAGTTGGTTGCGATGACGGTGCCCAGCATACCAACTGCGTAGAGCAGGTAGAGCGTATAGTAGGAGGCATAAGCGGAGTTTGGCGTGGGGATACCAGTATGATGCTCCTGCTCGTGGAACCTATGCTCCATGTAGCTGACGGAGTAGATGCAGATCATGAGGCAGAGGATGTTCACTGTGAGGAGCATCCAGATGCTCAGGCCGTCGGCGAGCATGCCGAAGGATAACCCCGCGGCAGGTGCCCACGTATAGCTCTCGCTATACGATCCTTCGCCTCGTATCCCAAAGGCGATCCCGGTGATCAGCAGAAGAGTTAAAAACAGCGGGATGGCTGCGATCCATCCAACTTTCTTTCCCATCGTTCTTCCTAGCCAGTAGACGATGGGTGAGGATACTAGGGGTACGAGCAGTACCAAAGCCAGAGAGTAGGGAAATACCATTTCATATACCTCCAAGTGTGAACCATGACACTAATCCTAGGATCAGGATAAGGAATACGAATACCATATATATAATATTGTAAGACAGGACCCCCGATTGAAGCTTCTTAACACAGTTATACAGGCTCGTAGCGGCAGCGGGGATACCATCGTTCAGACCGTGATCTATTATGTCGGTCTCAAGGTCTTTGAACAAGGTCTTGCCGCCCTCCACGAAGAACGTGGGTATGCCGACGTTGAGGGCGGGGTCGTATGCCCTAGTCTCGAAGACATTAAACGCCCTGCCACCCACTACGAAGAAGTTGGGTATGCCGACGTTGAGGGCGGGGTCGTACACTTCCGTCTCGAAGATGTGCAGCACCTTACCGAAGGCGATGGTCGTTTCGCTGACGAAAGCCGTGATCTTGTCGAATACCAGGTTCTCCATGCTCGCGAAGATGATCTTGGCGAAGTCGATGAGGCCGTAGACGAAGATAGCGTAGTATGTTGAGTTCATGTACCATCTGTTCCAGAGGAAGGTGTGGATGGGCTTGAGCACTGGATTCTGAGACACGAAGGTCCATGAGTCTACCTTCTTTGCTAGATAGAAGATCCAGCCCAGTACACCGCCGATGAGGAGCATCGCGCCGGAGGTACCCCACGCCGTTAACGTTGTCGAAGTCTCTGCGTGGTGAGGGTGGAGGGGTATATGCATGTGGTGTAGCATGCTGTGCATCTGCTCCTCGATGAAGATCTCAGGGGATAAGTGAGGGTTGAAGAGGCCGATGAGGCCGAAGATGCCGACGATGCAGACTAGGCTCACTAGGATCGCGATGGGCACCCACATGGTTTTTGGAGCTTCATGAGGGGGGTGGCCGTGGTGCTCCATCTCACGGATGTACTCGCTCTCCTGACCAAAGAAGGTGACACTTATGTAGCGTAAACTATAGAAGAATGTCATCGCGGCACTGATGGCTCCTACAGCAAGTAAGGTCATGGATAGTGGCGTGTTGGCAATCAGGCAGGCCAGGAAGACGGAGTCTTTGCTCCAGAAACCGCTGAGGGGTGGGATGCCTGATAGGGATAGTGTCGCGATGAGCATGAGCCCGAAGGTGATGGGCATGTACTTCTTCAGTCCGCCCATGTTGAACGTGTAGATAGTATGGACCGCGTGGATGACTGAGCCGGCACAGAGGAATAGCGCTGCCTTGAACAGCGCATGGCTGGCCAGATGGAAAACACCAGCCGTCAGGCCGGCGACAAAGGCACCCTCGCTCAGGCCAGAGACTCCGAGGCCTAACATCATGTAGCCGATCTGGCTGACCGTCGAGTAGGCAAGTATCTTCTTTAGCTCCACCGATACAAGGGCTTGGGAAGCGGCCATGAAACAGGTAAATGCGCCTATACAGGCTATTACGATGAAGTACACCTGGGCCTCCTGTATGTTGTGCACCCAGTAGCCCAGATAGAAGACGGGTGACATCCTCGCGACGAGGTAGACTCCTGCTTTGACCATCGTTGCGGCATGGATCAGCGCGGAGACAGATGTGGGGCCTGCCATAGCCTCGGGAAGCCACTCATGGAGGGGAAACTGAGCTGATTTACCGATAGGACCGCCGAGGAAAAGGACCGCAGTCACGGCGAGGAGGCCTGGCGTGGCAGCGATGCCTGAAAGCCATTCAGGTGCTGTATTGATGAGGTCGATGTAGTTAAGGGTCCCCGCGAAGTGGAATATGATGAAAATGGCGGCTAGGATAAATACGTCGCCTACGCCTGTGACCACGAACGCCTTCATGCCACACTCGGAGGGTGGGACCATCTTCGTTGGTGGTGGGCCTCCGAGCCACCGCTCCTTCGCGTCCCGGTAGTAGTAGCCGATGAGGCCGTAGCTGCACATGCCGACGCCTTCCCATCCGATGAGGGTCTGCACGAGGTTGTCGGAGATGACGAGGAGGAGCATGCTGCCTATGAAGAACAGGAAGAAGAACCAGTACCTGTCTAGGTGGGTGTCGCCGTGCATGTACGACGTGGAGTATACAACTATGAGGAAGGAGATGAAAGATACAACGTTGCAGACGATGATGCTAAGTGGGTCAACGAGGACGCCGACCTCAAGGGGCTGACCCCCCGGGAATGTGATCCACGTAGTAAGCTTGACATCCCCAGGGTAGTGGCCCGAGAACAGGTAGGGGACCATGGTGAACGTCATGATGACTGCCAAGAAGGCGAAGACTACCGCTGCGTAGTCACGATTCTTTTCACCCATATACTTCGAGATTAAAGGTATCATCAGGGCGCCTATCATGGGTATGATCCAGCAGAGCCATGGACCTGGATATTTGAGGATTGTCTCTAGGGGAGTCATCGCTGCAACAGGATCCATTACAGCTTACCTCCCATCATATCTCCTACCTTCTTTCGCATCCCGTTAATAGCGTTTACGCAAGGATTCATCCCAGCACCGCCCTTATGTAGGTGTTTAAACCGTTAACCAGTGTTTCTGAGGCCTTGGTAGCGAAGCTGATGGCAGGTGCCGGCCAGAGACCGAGGACCACGATGAGGCCTGCCATTACCAGGGTCACTGCAACCATTAATGGCGCTACCTCATTGACCTTGAATCCCTCATCAGGCGAACCTATGAGCGTCTTCATCACCCTAAGGTAATAGGCCATGCTAAGGGCGCTGTTGAGCACCCCGGCCACCGCTAGCCACGTCATCCCTGAGCCGATGGCGGAGTTGAACAGGATGAACTTGCTGATGAAACCGTTTGTGCCGGGAACTCCTCCCAAGCCTAGGAGGGCGATGAACAGGGTGAGGGATGTTATGGGCATCATCCGGCCTACGCCTCGGAGGTTCCTTATGTCCCGGGTTTTTGCCTCGTGGGCAATGGAGCCGGAGGATAGGAATGCCATTCCCTTCATCAGTGAGTGGTTGAGGATATGGAGGAAGAGGCCCATGACGCCATACGCTGTACCAGCAGCAAGACCCACGAGCATGTAGCCTATTTGGGCGATGCTTGAGTACGCGAGCAGTCGCTTTATGTCATTCTGGAGCAGGGCCATCACGTTAGCCAGGGTCATTGTTAAGACCGCCAGTAATGCGATAGCCAGTTTGAAGAAGCTTGGTTCGAAGATTGTGAAGAGGACCCTTGTCATTGCGTAGAGGCCTGTCTCTATAACGATGCCGGACAGCAGGGCGCTGATTGGACTGGGCGCTTCTGGGTGGGCGTCTGGTAGCCATGTGTGGAGTGGAACGATGGCGGATTTGACTCCGAAGCCTATGATAAGGGCGCTGAAGAGCACTATCAACCACGGCGATATGGGGACGCCTCTGAGGCTGGCTGCGAGCTGGGCGAAGTTGAGGGTTCCTGTCATTCCGTAGAGGAAGGACATGCTCAGCAGCAGGAAGGCTCCGGCAGTTGCGCTCATGAGGAGGTATTTGAAGCCGGCCTCAATCGGGCCCCAGCTTTCCTTGAGGAAGGCGACGAGGACGTAGCTTGAGAGGCTCATCAGCTCCCAGAATATGAAGAGGGTGAAGAAGTCGCCGGCCATGACGATGCCTGTCATCCCCGCTGCCATGAAGGTGACTAGGGTATAGAACTCTGTGAGTCTGCTTTCCTTCTCCATGTAGTTTATGGAATAAAGGGCAACTAGGAACACGAGAAAGGTTATGCTGCCTGACATGAAGATGCTGAGCGTGTCTATCTCGAAGCATCCGCCAAGGGGTGGACTCTGCCCCCACAGAACTAGGACAATAATCTTGCTAGGTACCGTCTTCAATTGCTGGTGAAGAAGGTAAACGGAGCCCAGCGCTGCAGTTGCTACTATTACCATCCACGCCTCCCTTAACCATGGAATTTTAATCCGCTCGTTTAGTAGCCCTATGAGGAGCATCGTAATCCCCCCTAGAAGCAGCACCATAAGTGGTAGTGGGAGGTGGGAACCGTGTGCTATGATTTCCTGACCTACCATTTCAACCGCCTCAGCTTCCTAATATCCAAAGTCTTGTAATGTTTGTAGACGTTCAGAACCATTGCAAGCCCTACGGCGATGACCGTTCCATCCAGTACTATGGCCATCATGACGACAGAGTGAGCGAAGGGGTCGACGTAACCTGGAGTCTGTGTCGATAGGGCGATGAAGCAGAGGTTGGCTGCGTTGAATAGGATCTCGACGCCAATGAGGAGGCGGACCATGTCCCGTTTCACCATAAGGCAGCTGAGTCCGATGACAAGCATCAAGCCCACAGCAACGAGGAAGGGCGTGAGAGGAAGCATCAGTGTATCTCCTCCTCTGATTTGAGAAGCGCGAGACAGCAAATCACAGCGGTTACAATGACGAAGGCTTGCCCTATGAGGTCTAGGGCACGGTTTTCCCACAGGAATCGACTTGCGAGCTCTGCGATACCGTAATATGGCTCAACAGGCACAAGCTGCCGTCTCAGTGTTTCTGAGACATACTCGAAGGTGGGAAAGCTCACTTCAACGGTGAGCCAGGAGAACACAAGGAGAGAGGCCACGATCATTATTAGCGTAGCAAGTGTTCCGTATTGTTTCATCTTGTCGCTCATGTCTCCGTCACCTCATCATCGGTGGTCTCCATCCTGCCCGCCCTTGTGAACATGATAGTAATGACAAAGAAGACTACAACCGCCCCTGCGAAGATAGCGAGCTGGAATAAGGCGACGGTGGGTGCGCCCATCATGTAATATAAGATGCCAAGGGAGGCGTTAGTACAAAGTAGAAATATGACGCCATACACGATGTTGGACATCGTTACGGCCAAGAGCGCGCTCACCACGACCAAGGCCAAGACAAAGATAAACTCAATCATACGTCCTCCACCTTCCTATACTTCATCTCAGTCTCCGTAAGATACGTCTCAGTCCTCCGCTTCAGCATGGGCAAGATTTCCTTGATGTCCGGTACCTCTGTGAGACGCTCCGGTGAATAAACGAGCTTACTGCGGTCCGTCTCAGAGAACTCAACCAAGTCTGTGAACTCCAATGCGTTTTTCGGACAGAACTCGACGCAGTAGCCACATAGACTGCAAGTCTGGTAGTCGATCTGGGGGTACTTGCCCTCCCTACCCTCCACCTCCACAAGCTTTATGGAGTTGCATGGGCAGACTCGGGCGCAGGTGTTGCAGCTTATGCACCTGTCAAAGTAGAATTTGTGGCGTCCACGGAACCTCTCGTGGAAGATAAGCCTCTCAGTTGGGTAGGCTACTGTCTGGGAGTTTCTGAAAACGTAAGGTGCGACGACCATAAAAGGCTTGAACAGCTTTCTTAACAGGCTCATCAGTATATCCCCCACAGCTTCATTGCTAGCACTATTATCAGGTTGAGTACAGCCAGAGGTGTGAGGTAGAACCAGCCCAATCTCAGCATCTGGTCCATCCTAAGCCTCGGGAAGACGCACCTGAGCAGAATAATAATTGCAACGAGAACGGCAAATTTTAGGAGAAACCAGAAAATGTGGCTGTACATCGTAGACCCTAAGATGTTTGGACCGTTAAATCCACCTAGATAAAGAGTGATGAACAGCAGAGTCCATGCTTGGAACATAACGTACTCAGCCATCATGGTGAAACCGAAGAGAATGCCACTAAACTCTGTTCTCCAGCCGAGGACAAGCTCTACCTCTGCTACCGGGATATCGAAGGGCGTCCTCTCCGCCTCGATCATGATCCCAAGGAAGAAGATGACGAAACCTATGAACTGGGGTATCGCGAACCACATGTTTCTCTGGGCTTCCACGATCTTTAACAAATCGAAGCTTCCAGCCATGATGGCCACTGCAGCCCCACATAAGACGAGCGGTATCTCCGCTGAGATGTACATGTAGGCAACTCTGAAAGCACCGATGTATGTGTACTTGTTGTTAGACGCCCACCCAGCGAATATTGGAATAAGCGGAGCTAGACCAGCGATAGCGAAGAACATCGGTAGACTGAGGCTTCCCACGTCCCATAAAACCCAATTCTGGTCAAAGGGAATGAGTATGAGAGATAGGGCGGGAATTGTCGGGAGGAGGACGGGCATCATGACAAAGAAGAACCAGTCAATATCTTCCGGTATGATGATCTCCTTCATGAAAAGCTTGATGAAATCAGCAAAAACCTGTAATACGCCCGAGCGTTTCCCACAGTAATAGGGACCAACCCGAAGCATCGCCCGGGCGAGGAACTTTCTCTCGAACCAAACAGCGATTATCGCGAACACTAGAATGAAGGCCAACCCAGGGAAGATGAGAACCTGCAAAAGTGGTTTGGCGTTGAATGTAAGGAACCTGATCGAATAGCTCGGCAGGTTCCACAGAATATCCATGGAAAGGTTGAACATGTCCGTCACCCACTTGCTGATAAGATCCAAGGGCAGGTACACGAAAGTAAGGCAATATTCCCACAGCGTAAATAAGGCGTTCATTTTCTCCACATCACCTCTCCAACCATAACTTTCACCTATCAGAGTCCAAGTACCAAGGATCAATCGAGTTGATTACGACGGGAATGTCGGCTACAAGGATCTCATCAAGCTCCGCCATCCTCTCGAACACGAACATGTTCCTTAGAGTTGGAGAATTGATCTTCACCCTGTAAGGGTTCATCCCGCCGTCTGTGAACAAGTGGACCCCCAGCTCGCCCCGAGCGCTCTCCACACGACTCAGAACCTCACCGGCCTTCGCCCTCACAAATAGGGGAACCCTCGTCCTGAACGGGCCACTTGGAATCTCGTTCGCGATCTGCTCCATCATGCTGAGGGACTGCCCTATCTCCCTGAACCTAACCTTCGTCCTGGCCATCGAGTCACAAGCAGATTCAGTGATGACCTCGAAGTCGAGATCGCCGTAGGCGGCATATGGCTCATCCCTCCTGACATCCATTGCTACATCGGAGCCCCTGAGAACAGGGCCTGTCGCTCCCAGACGGATAGCGTCCTCCGGCTTCAGGATGGCGACATCATCGCACCTCATCTCGAAGATTGCGTTCTCAACCATAGCGACCCAGTAGTCTTGGAATCGCCGTCTGAGATAGTGTACCCCCTCTATAACCTTGTCTTCGAAGCCATCAGGAAGGTCAGCATGAACGCCGCCGGGCAAGAAGAAATTGAAGCTCCACCTTGCGCCGGTCAGCTCCTCGAACAGTTCGAGGAGCACAGCCCTGTCGACGGTTGTCCAGAGAAACACGGCGGGGAAGTATCCTGTTGACTCGGCCTGTAGGCCGAAGGCGTAGAGATGGCTGTTAATCCTAGCCATTTCACACATAAGTGAACGGATCCAGTGAGCTCGCTCAGGAACCTCGATGCCTAAGGCTTCTTCGATGGCTGAAACATACCCAAGGCCGATGTTGGGTGTATCAGCCATCACCAGCCGCTCCATAGGAATGATCCCCTTGAGGAACGTCCTGTTCTCAAGGATCTTCTCAATGCCCCTGTGAGTGAACCCTAAGTCAGCGATGATCCTGTAAACCTTCTCGCCGTCAACATCTAGGAGGATCCTAGTCTGACCACTCATGGGGTGTTGAGGCCCCCAGCTTATCCGCATGATGTCGGGTTCAAAATATGGCTTGGTCATTCCACGATCCCCTCACCCTTAAAGTCCTTTCTCAGAGGGTACCCGCCCCTCCAGTCTGGGGGCAGCAGCAGTGGAATCATGTTCGGATGGTCCACAAACTCGATACCGAACATCTCATGGGCCTCCCTCTCGTGGAAGCTCATAGCCTCCCAAACCTGGGTCAGAGTAGGAAGGGTTAGGTCGTCCCTAGGGAGGTCAACCCTGAAGGTAAGCATAAACTTGGATTCCGGATTCATGAGGTAGTAGATCATCTGCATCCGGTTCTCCTTCGGGTAGTCGACAGCTCCACCGGAAACCGGGTGTGTGAAGCCAAAGTCGTCCCTGAGGGAGCGGGAAACATGGAGGAACCCCTCCCTTTTCACGACGACGGACACCCTTTTTGGATTGAGAACCTCAGCAGATACCACTAGATCGGGGTGAGTAGCTTGAAACGCTTCGACGAAGGCCTCTTCAGTCATTCCGGACACCGATCCTTTTCTCTTTTCTGATTTTCTCCTGGAGAAGCATCATCCCATGGATGATGGCTTCAGGGCGGGGTGGACAGCCTGGAATATAGACATCCACAGGTACATACTCGTCAACTGCGACGGCAGCATAGGAGTCGAAAAATGGCCCCTTTCCAGTGGGGCAAGCGCCGACGGCGACAACGTACTTGGGCTCCCCCATCTGGTCGTACAGGTACTTGACTCTGAGAGCCATCTTCCGGGAGACGATGCCGACGACCATGATGCAGTCGCACTGCCTGACACTGGCGAAGGGGAGGATGCCGAGGCGTTCCATGTCATAACGGGACCCGGAGACCTGCATGAACTCGGGGCTGCAGCATCCTGTTACGAAGTGAATGGGCCAGATCGAGTATTTACGAGACCAGCCAGCGAC
>DAOVCM010000128.1 GCA_030670015.1 Candidatus Bathyarchaeota archaeon | reverse complement strand
GGCTTGCCCTGTTGGGCTAGGAGGTTGAACTGGAGTGAAAGCAAGTATATCGGATGGCTGCTTAACTGGCTCGACATGTTTGACGACGTAAAAGACAAGATATTCGGTGTCCCCCCAAGGCTCCACGATTTGAACGAGGTGCTGATGACGAAATGGTACAATGAATTGACCTGTGTCTACAATTCTCTGGGGCTCTGCATGTTCTCTGGAACGGTGGCTGATGCATTGGGACCGACATACTTCGCGAAGCTCTACTTCAGTGCCACAGGGTTCGACATTTCACCAAGAGAGCTTATGAAGTCTGGTGAAAGGATATTCAACTTGATGAGAGCATACCTTGTCAGAGAGGGCTTCAGAAGGGAACACGATAACTGGCCGACAGTGTTTTACGAGGAGTCATCTCTCGCAGGTCCCATAATTGGCCCAAAATTTCGAAAGGAAAGATATGACCGAGCACTTGACAGCTACTATGAAATGAGGGGATGGGATAAGAAAACAGGGATTCCAAAAAAGGATACACTCCTCAAACTGGAGCTAGAAGATGTAGTAAACGAGCTGACCGATAGAGGTTTCATGAAAAAAGAATAACGTGAAATTAGTTCCCCTCTATAAGAAAGGTTGGATAGAGGACTCCTGTGACAAGGAAACCCTATTATTTTGAGATATCTAGAGCAGTATTTCATAGAGGTATTGAAGTATCCTAAATAAGTTTAAATCGTTGCCTAGATCATCTTCCATTTGTCACAGGGTGCTTAAAGTATGCCAACAGCTGGAAAGGTTTTCGTTTCGACTGAGCATCTACCCCTAGAAGATATCTCAGTTGGCTTGGAGGGATTCAGGCAGGAGGAGACATATGAGGAGGGGGATGTGGAGTTGGAGTTAATCACCGAAATTACCAATATCTCCTTGGCCGAGGACTTACTAACCGGGCTTTATTCATACGATTACGTGGTCCACAACTATCATAGGGGGAAGATACTTCCATCCGCAGCGACAAAGGAGGTTCTCTTCGCATTCGATGATCTTGACGACAGGATCTACCTAATCGTCGTAGATAAGAAGGCTATCGCCAACAATGTTGCGAACCGACTCAGCAAGGTGGCCTTCGGAGAGATGGGAGTTATTGTTGAGGTCCGCATCCTACCGGAGACTCTTAAAAAGTTCCACTTGGAGAATTCTGAGAGTACGAGGGTCATATTCTTCGAGAACATGGACATCCCCAACATCAATAAGCTGAGTCTCTACGGTCCTGATATCGTTAGTACAAGTCTCTTCGAAGAATACAGTGCTCGTGGTGACCCGTGGTATGTCCTCACCAAGTCTAAGAAGCATGGTCACACCGTCGGTCTTGTTAGGGACGGCTCAGTGACCCTTTTCAACAGCGTTGATCAGGGCCAATATCTACAGTACGTGAAGGAGGATATCCTACCCATGACCCAGCCACCCCGAGTCAGAATCGAATAATCTTATACGGGCTCCTTGGAAGGGATTATATTTCCCCATTACGGTAATCAGAGACGGATTTAAGATGAGTGTTAAGCCTGACAAAGTTCTCGACTGCATCGGACTGTACTGCCCGGAGCCAATTTTCAGAACCCGTTTAGCACTGGACGAAATTAGTATAGGTCAGGTTCTGGAGGTCACAGCCGATGACCCGGCGGCTGAGGAGGATATAAAGCGTCTGGTAAAACGGTTAGGTCACAAGATCATCTCTCTAGAGTCAGACGACGATCAGGTTGTATTCCGGATAGAGAAGATGAAGTAAACATTCACAGCTATCTCTGTTATTTGGAATAATTCTCCTTTCCGTTTGAAATCGTTTATTTGGAAAAGGCTTTCGGGCTGTTGATGCAGATCCACAGAGTAAGTTAACGCTTATGACGATTCATGTAGCATAATGGTCAGGCTGGTCGAATAGGTGCGTGTTCAGTCAACTCCAAATATTCGAAGAATCTAAGGGGTTAAATACATAGCTTCTACAGCAATAAGTATGAGATACAAAATCAAGTATGACCCTTCATACGCAATGCTTGTTGTAAACCTCGACGCTGGAGAGAGGATAACAGGGGAGGCGGGGGCGATGACCTACATGACGCCAACCATTGAGGTTATGACCCGCAGAAGGGAAAGAAGTATCCTAGGTACTATTGGCCTCAAGATTCTAGGAGGCCAATCCTTCTTCGTTAACGACTACATAGCACAAGGAGGCCCAGGTCAGCTAGGCTTGGCGGCGGCTCCCGTCGGAGACATTCAGACGCTGAAGGTGGAGTCAGGACACGGCTTCATAATCCAGAAGGCGGCTTACCTCGCTTCAAGTGAGAATGTTGAGCTGGATGTTAAATGGGAGGGATTCACCAAAGGCCTGTTCGGACAGGGTCTCTTCATGATAAGAGTATATGGAGAAGGCGACCTTTTCATCAACACCTTTGGCGCCATTGACAGGCACGAGTTAGGATCTGGGGAGGAACTCGTGGTGGATAACTTTCATCTCGTCGCTTTCTCAGACAGTTGTAACTACGAGGTTCAAAAAATCGGTGGCTGGAAAGAGACGATCCTGAGCGGTGAGGGTTTCATAACCCGTATTACTGGCCCCGGTGATGTATACATCCAGACAAAGAATCTCCGGGAGTTTGTAGACTGGCTTTGGACACTTCTCTCGCACCGTGTACAACGAGGCTCTAGGTGACCAACCCAACCTTCCGGGGGACACCGTGATAATTGAGACGGTGCTATTTGACTGCTGGGGCACCCTCGTACAGGCACCTAACCTGATGAGGAGAGGCGCCTCCACAGAGATATTCCACACGATCCTTGAAACGCATGGATTCGATATCGACTACAGCGCCCTAAGAGACGCCTACATCCTCGTAACAAGGAAGCAGAACCAGGAAGCCAGATCCGACTGGAGAGAGCTTGACCATGTAGAGCGCCTCGCTCTGACGCTTCGATCCATCGGTTTCAATCACCCCGACTTCAACGAGATTGTACGTGAGGTTTGGACCGAGTACCTGAAAGAATGGCCCAAGCAGAGCACACTGTACGATGATACAACCTTGTTGTTAAAAGCTCTGAGAGGGAAGTACAAGCTAGGTCTCGTCACAAATTATCCCGATGGTCCAACCGCAAGGAAGGTTTTCAGGAAATTCAGGTTTGAAGAGGTCTTCGATTCTCTCGTGATTTCTGGGGAGGTGGGTTATAGAAAGCCGAGTTGGATAATCTTCGAGAGGGCGTTAACAGAACTAGGTTCGAACCCTAAGGATGCTCTGATGGTTGGTGATACTTTCATTGCTGATGTTCTTGGCCCGAAGAAGATGGGGATGAAATCAATACTTATAGACGCCGATGGCAGCGAGGTTGAGAACCATCACGTGGCTGATGTCGTGGTGAGGAGCATAGGTGAAGTAGGAGACGCCTTAAAGCAGCTGTGCTGAGTTCAGCAGGGTTTACGTCTTCACTTTGTGGAAACGGTTTCTCTCTATATATAGGTCTATTTTCTTCGGTGACTCAACCTTAAATTCGACGGGTTGTCTCACGCCTTCCGTCCAGATGTAGAACCTGTTAGTCTTCAACAGGTCATCTTCCGGTATTAGGGGTACTGAGACTTCAACGAGGGGACTCTTTTGATGGAGAAAGAGGAGTCCTTCTTTGTTAATTATCTCGACACGGGTCAGCCCCTGGTATATCTCATATTTACCTGTTAGCATGTCCATTTTCTTCTCAATCTGCAGAGCTGGAACGACATTTTCCGGGTTGTATCCCATCAAGGCGGCGAGTACACCTTGAGCTACTATGGCGTGGGGAAAACCCGCGACGTTGGACGCCATAGCTACCCCAATCTTGCGCTCTGGGATGAAAGCGAGGTGGGCAGTTGACACAAGTATCGATCCTCCGTGGGAGACCATCTTGACTCCCAGGAAGTTCTCAGTTACACCCCAGCCATAGCCGTATCCATACCTTCCGAAGTAGGTAGGAGGTCTCTCCACATGTAGTCTCTGCATTTCATCCATGAGGTCAGGGCTAAGCAGCGTTGCTCCGTCAAACACGCCCTTGTCAATGTTCGCTGTCAGATAGTTTGTAAGCTCCATTACAGAGCTGATGATACCCCCTGCGGCGGCGATGAACGCGAATTCCGGGTTGTCAGCCACATTGGGATAAGGAAATGTTACTGGA
>DAOVCM010000184.1 GCA_030670015.1 Candidatus Bathyarchaeota archaeon | reverse complement strand
CTCGCGGACATTGTCCTCCCAATGGCTTCTGTCTATGAGAGAAATGGCTCCGTCTCCAACTCCGCAAGATGGGTCCAGTATAGGTGGAAGACGAGTGACCCACCTGGCGATGCGAAGTCAGACCTCTCCTTATTCATCAAGCTGTACAAGATGTGGAGGCAGAGGGAGGTCCTCAAGTTACCTTCAGAGATCTTTATGGACGACCACCCAGAGGAGGACTTCCCAGTCGACCCAATGGGTAGAAAGTGCCTGGAGTACATCTCAGGCGACGAGATCTGGGGCTTCAGCGGTCTGGAGAAAGGTCAGGCCGGTAGACCGTGCCCCGATCTGAACTGGGACTGGTACGCTGAACCTGATACAGAAAACATGAGGGCTTCTGACCAGGTCTACGCCGAGATTGACGACGCAGTCGGTCTCTACGACGGTCAGTACAGGGCGGGGCACGTTGGCTACAAGTCCTCCGTCCACGCTTATGACGATGGCAGGGGGGAGATCCTCGCAAAGCGGAGGATCAACAGCTACAGGGACGGAATCGACAAGGACTACAATATGGCCAAGAACTGGGCATGGTGCTGGCCCAAGAACCAGCGGATCCTGTACAATAAGAACGACCCAGGGGAGAACGACCTCATGCAACCTGTGACCTTTAAAACCGTTAGCAACAAGCCCTGGGGCGTACCCTCGGGCGAGCGGTCAAACGGATGGCCTTACTGGAGGCGGGGAAGCGCCTTCTGGTGGGGCAAGGAACGAACAGGTATGGCGAGGATCTGGGCTCAGGGTTTGGCTGGAGCCGGCAAGGATATTACTGCAGCCTATGACAACTGGAGCGGTGACAAGCCTTCAATACCAGGGTCCGTCTTCAGGGGGGACAAGCTCAAGGGACCAGGCGGCAAGCCCGTCATCGGCATCCCTGAGCACTTCGAGCCAATGGAGGCGCCTAACAGTGACCTCGCTAGGGACTACCCGTGCTACGGCTGGCTTTACACAAACAGGGGGTCCGAGTACGAGGGAAACGATAAGCTCTGGGACTGGGACCTCGTCGGCACACCAGAGGAGGGCTATAATGTTATCTGGGGCAGCTTCAGGCTTACAGAGCACTTCCACACCTTCACGAGGAACATGACGCTGCTCAACGAGTTGCAGCCAGAGCTGTTCATAGAGATGAACCCTGAGCACGCGGCTCAGGTCGGAGTCGACTCCGCTGACTACGTGAGGATCGAGTCGAAGAGGGGCTGGGTCATCGCCAAGGTGAGAGCAACCAATAGGGTGGGCAAGTTGAGGATTAATAACGCTGACTACTACGAGATCATGACTCCATTCCATTTTGGGCCGAAGGGAATGGCCAAGGGCTCCATCGCGAACTTCGTCTCCATCGGAGCTGTAGACCCTCACGCTAAGATTCCCGAAACCAAGGCCTGCCTCTGCAAGGTAATCAGGGCTACAGAAGCTGAGGTCGCGGCAATGCAGGAGAAGGGATACCACATGGGGGTGTACTGAATTGACTGAGAAGATTTCACGTAAGGACTTCCTCAAGGCAGTTGGAGCGACGATGCTCGTCGCTCCCCTAGCCTTGGAGGGCTTAGAGAAAGGCCAGAGATCCCCTGTAGCTGAGCTCGGAAAGCAGAAGGCGGTACTGGTTGACGTCCGCCGGTGCATCGGGTGTAAAGCATGTCAGACGGCATGCAAGGCCTGGAACAAGCTCCCAGCGGAGCAGACAGAGATATCATCCGACGGCGAGTTCACGAACCCGACGTGTTTTTCATCCATAACTTGGAAGGTTGTCCACTTCAAGGAGATCGGTGACTACGACAACTCGAAACCTGGAACCGGCGGCCTGAGCTGGCGGATGCTATCCGACAACTGCAAACATTGCTTGGAGCCAAGCTGCGTCTCCGTCTGCCCCTCGGGCGCGATGTGGAAGCGCAGCGACGGACCCGTACTATATGACATAGACCGTTGCATTGGCTGCAGCTACTGCGAGATGGCTTGTCCATGGGGAATACCAAGGTTCGACCACGAGCTCAACGCTATCAGGAAGTGCACCATGTGCTTCGACCGCATCGACCAAGGATTGGAACCAGCCTGCGTATCCGTCTGCCCAACGGATGCGCTGCAGTTCATGACCCTTGAGAAGGCGCAGAAGATGGCTAGAGATGCCGAGGCACAGGGTCTATACACATACGGCTTGAGCGAAGTAGGGGGAACCAGCTGGATCTATATATCTGATGTTCCATTCTCCGAGTTCGGACTTCCTGAGTACTCGTCGGTGACCCATAAGGGGTTTGAAACGGATCTGCTCGTTAAATTCGCCGGCGTCGGTCTCTTTGTTGGAGGAGCACTACTCGCAGCGATCAAGCTGTACGCGGAGAGACGGAAGACGATAGAGGAAGAAAAAGGAGGTATCTGGGAATGAGTGAATTGACATGGGGAATACTGCTCGCTGTCTATCTTTTCATGGGAGGCATGGCTGGAGGAGCCTATGTAATAGGCGCGCTGGCTGACCTGTTCAAGATGGGAAAGTATAAGGTACTGTCAAAGTCCGGTACCTATGTAAGCCTGTTTTCGATACTCGTCGGATTGGTTATTCTGGTTATCGACCTCAAGCGCTTTGAAGTAGCTCCACTGGTAATATTGAACGTCTACAGGAACTTCCCTGGATCGATTTTGACAGTGGGAACGTGGATAATAACCGGGTTCATCGTAATATCTCTGCTGACCGCGGTATTGTGGTACCTCAATGGATGGAGCCTAGTCAGGAAGCTAGTTGAGATAGCCGGGATTGTACTCGGCATATCTACAGCAGCCTACACTGGATTACTGCTCGCGTTCTCAAGAGGATCCCACTTCTGGACCTCACCATTCCTACCTTGGACATTCGTCATCTCAGGCATATTGACAGGCCTCGCTATGGCGCTGTTCATGATACCAATCCTAGCAGTGTTCATGCCCCGAGCCTTCAAGGAGTTCAAGGAACTATTCGACCAAAAGAAGCAGCTGGCACACATGCTGAGCAATTGCCAGGGATACATCGTAGTTCTGATACTAGTCGAACTGGCTCTGGTGATCATCGAATTGGCGACAGGCCCTGGTCACGCCAGAGTACTGTTAACGGGAACCGGACTCTCACTGATATTCTACACCTACCTGATACTGGGCCTATTAGCACCACTAGTCATTCTGTACTACACAGGAAAGCTGAGCTCCACTGGAAAAGATGGAACAATGATATTCTTCTCCATGGGTAGCTTCGTACTCATCTTAATCGGTGGATTCCTACTGCGTTACGT
>DAOVCM010000066.1 GCA_030670015.1 Candidatus Bathyarchaeota archaeon | reverse complement strand
CTCTACAGCCTCTACAAGGCTCTGCTTCACGTCTTCCAGCCCGCCAATATCGTCCCAATGGACGTTCGGGGTCTCGATGAAGACCTCCCGCATCGCCGTTGGGGTAACCTCTCGGAACGCGCCGAGTATATCGTCGTTGTTTACCTCCATCTGGTCGAGTACTTCATGAGGAATCCGCTTGTCCTCAAGGTCGATCTGGGGAAGATACCGGCGTAATGCTTTCATAGCGGCCTCCCTGATGAGTGCTTCAAGGTCGGCACCGGTGTATCCATGGGTGATCTCGCTGAAATGAACTAGCTCTACATCATCGGCCAAGGGCATCCCCCTCGTATGGATCTGAAGGATCTCGTGTCTACCTCCCCTGTCTGGAATTCCAAGCTCGACCTCCCTGTCGAACCTACCAGGTCTCCTCAGGGCTGGGTCAATTGCGTCGGGCCTGTTTGTAGCGCCGATTACGATCACATTACCCCGCCCCTTGAGTCCGTCCATGGAGGCTAGAAGCTGGGCGACAACTCTGCGCTCCACTTCTCCGGTTACCTCGCTGCGCTTCGGGGCTATAGCGTCAATTTCGTCGATAAACAAGATGCTCGGCGCGTTCTTCTCTGCGTCCTCGAACATCTTCCTCATCCGTGCCTCAGACTCACCATAGAATTTACTCATGATCTCCGGGCCGTTAATAGCATAAAAGCTAGCTTCAGACTCGCTGGCGACAGCCCTCGCCAGAAGTGTCTTACCACACCCAGGAGGACCATGGAGGAGAACTCCCTTCGGAGGATCAATGCCGAGACGCTGAAAGATCTCAGGATGCCGGAGAGGTAGCTCAACCATCTCCCTGATCCGCAGGATCTCCTCATCCAAGCCTCCGATGTCCTCATAGGTAGTCCTACTAGGCATCTCAAGCTCAGGAACCGGTTCGCTTAAGATAGTGATGTCCGTGGTTGGTGAGATCTTTACAATGCCGTTAGGCCTGCTGCTCACAACCAGAAAGGGGACAGAATGACCCAGCATCATAATGAGGAGCGTGTCTCCCCTAGTCGCAGGTCTGTCGATGAGCCTGTCCTTTACAAAACGAGTAAAGTCGCTGTCGACGCTGATCCGTATATCAATTGGCGCCAGCTTGATGGAGGACGCATACTCCGTCTCCGCCTTCTTAACCGAGACAAACTCGTTGATGGAGACACCGCTATTCTTCCGAATGAAGCCATCTATCCTCAAGAGACCTAAATTCTGGTCTTCAGGGTATGCCGGCCACGCCTTCGCGGCGGTGACCTTTTTTCCACTGATCTCCACAACGTCTCCAACTGTGACGCCTAACGCCTTCATCGTCTCAGAGTCGATACGGGCGATGCTTCGACCCACGTCTCTCTGCTGCTTTGCCTCTGCTACCTTAAGTTGAACGGCGCTCAAAATAGGAACCTCCGATTGTAATCTCCAATGGAAGGGGAATCAGCCTTTTATAAACGTTAGTCTGTTCTCAAAACAAACTCATACACAGAATTAAATAACACCACACTCTTCAGCGAGGGCTTCGGCTGACTTTCTTGAAAGGTTCACTTTATTCAATATCGTGTAGCGTTCCGGTCTGATATCCCTCGCCTTCACAAGTGCCTCAACCAGAATATCTCGACTAACACCCAGTTCCTGAGCCGTTGTGGGTGCGCCAATGACTTGGAGACTCTTTATTATAGCTTGCCAGTCCAGTCCGTGTAGATTCGCCATCATGATCGTACCAACGCCGCATTGCTCTCCATGAAGCGCGACCCCGGGGGCAATCATATCGAGCGTATGGCTGAACATATGCTCGGAGCCGCTGCAAGGCCTACTACTACCGGCTATACTCATTGCAACTCCGCAACTTACAAGTGCCTCCAACAGGGTTCGATATCCCTCTTCAAGGCGTTTATCTATCAAGCGTGCGTTCCTCATAACGAGGCTTGAGCTCATCAAGGCTAGGCTCCCGGCGTATTCACCATAATACTCCCCCGTCTCCTTGTGGGCCAGTCTCCAATCCCTTACTGACACAGCTTTCGAGAGGACATCCCCACAACCGCTTGCAGTGAACCTGTATGGAGACTCACCGATAATTCGAGAGTCGGCCAACACGGCTATTGGCGAGTTCGCCTTCATCGAATACGGCTTATTGAGTCCCTTGATTGAAGCGAGGCTACTGGCGATTCCGTCGTGAGAAGCTGTGGTGGGGACACTAATAAAAAAAGTGCCGCTTTTGAAGGCACTTAGCTTGGCGACATCTATGGTTCTACCCCCTCCCACTCCCACGACAGTGTCAATATTCCCCTCTACAGCTTCCTTCCTGACATTTTCAACAGTAGCCAGGTCCGCCTTATTCACATAGGTTACGTCGGCGTGGATGCCCGCTTTCTCAAGAATCACCTGGGATCGTTCTCCAGCGATATCGTATGTCTTCCTGCCGGTAACTATCAGTGATCGATGTAGCCCCAGCTCCGTGCAAATCTCACCGAGGGATTCTAGGACTCCTCTTCCAACTAGCACTATGCGTGGGAGATCTATTCTGTGTACCTCGTTCAATACCGCACCAACTTGTTTATCAACTAATCCACATTGAGAAATAAGACTTTTCCACTATATAACGCCAATCAAATAGTATATGTTAAAGATGATTATCTATTTTAGACTTGGAAAGGTTTTTAAAGAACACATTTTTATGTTACTTGGTCTTCCTTCTTAGGATTACTCTAAGTAAATATTGATTTGAGTGGTTAAAGATGAAGAACAGCATAGGAGAGTACAGGGGAACTACGACTATTGCGGCTGTCTGCAGCGATGGCGTGATACTCGCCACTGACACAAGGGCGACCATGGGTAGCTATGTCGTAAGCAAAAAGGCGAAGAAAGTATACCGGATCACAGATCGTCTTGCGATGACTATAGCTGGTGGTGTTGCTGTGGCACAGAGAGTGGTCGACATCCTCAAGGTGAACGCCCAATTATTCGAGTTTGAGAAGAGTAGGTCTATACCTGTTTCAGCCGCCGCCAGGCTTGTATCCAACGTACTTTTCTCGAACCGTGAAGTGGGTATGCCCCTTCCACTCCAAGCTATCATTGGAGGCTTCGATGAGACCGGTCCACATGTCTACAACCTAGACCCGTTTGGTAGTCTCACAGAAGAAAAGATGGTCTCAACAGGCTCCGGTTCCCCCATCGCTTACGGCGTCCTTGAGGATCGGTACAAGCAGGATAGTTCTGTGAAGGAGATGTTACCCATCGTTGTTAGAGCTGTAGACTCAGCCATGAAGAGGGATGTTGCCAGTGGCGACAGTTTTGATGTTGCAGTCATCATGGATGATGGTTTCAGAGAGCTCTCTGATGAGGAGAAACTTGGTCTAGTAAGTCTATGAGTTAGATCCTAATGCAGAAATTACAGGGCCTGTCTTACGAAGAGATTAGGAACGCTATACTACAGAATATACCTATAGAAACAGGCATCACAAGGATAGAGTTTGAAGGCCCTCGCCTCGCCATCTATATGAAGTTGCCGGAGATTCTACTGGAGCAGAGCCATATCATTGCTGACATCGCCGGTCAAATCAAGAAGAGGATCGTCATACGCTCTGACCCATCGGTAAGGACCTCAGAGCTTGAGGCTGAGGGGATCATAATGGAGATCATCTCAGACGACGCAGGTCTTGTTCAAAGCTACTTCGACCCCGCTCTTGGAGAGGTAGTGCTGGAGGTGCAGAAGCCTGGAGTTGCTATAGGAAAGGGTGGCTCCAATCTACTTGAGATCATCCGGAAAACAAGGTGGAACCCTAGAGTTGTGAGGTCGCCTCCGATACCCAGCCTGACGATAAAGCAGATTAGAGGTTACCTCTACTCAAAGAGTAGGGAGAGGGAGCGCTTCCTCAGGGAGACCGGTGAATCAATCTTCAGGCCCATGTACCGTTCATCTGGTGACGTACGGATCACTTTTCTAGGAAGCAGTAGACACGTCGGTCGTTCTGCAATCCTTATCCGTACACGGGAGAGCAGCGTCCTCCTTGATTGCGGTATCAACCCTGGCACTAGGAGGCCCATCGGTGCGTATCCTCGGTTTGACGTCGAGGAGTTCGACATAGGAAGTCTAGACGCTGTGGTTATCACACACGCCCACCTTGACCACTGCGGCTTTGTCCCCTACCTGTACAAGTATGGGTATGATGGACCAATATACTGCTCGGAGCCTACGTCAAGCCTGATGACGCTACTCCAGGGCGACTATCTGGATGTGATGTCGAAAGAGGGGCGTGTCTCTCTATATGGGGCGGAGGATATCCGTGATGTCATCATCCACACAATCCCCCTAAAATTGGGGGAGGTAACCGACGTCTCACCGGACATACGCCTTACCCTCCATAATGCAGGGCACATCCTGGGCTCGTCACTCGTCCACCTCCACATTGGGAGGGGTCTGCACAACATAGTCTACACAGGGGACTTCAAATACGGCTACACACAGCTCCTGGCCCCAGCAGTCTCCCAGTTCCCCCGTGTGGAGACCCTGATCATGGAGAGCACATATGGTGGAAAAAACGACGTCAACCATCCCAGGTTGGAGACGGAGGCTGAGTTCGTCGAGATCGCTAACCACATTTTGAAGAAGGGTAAGGTCATCATCCCTGTGCCGGCTGTCGGCCGTTCTCAGGAGATCATGATGGTCATCAACAAGTACATGGAGGAAGGGGAGCTTACAGAGGTGCCTGTCTACATAGAGGGAATGATCTCCGAGGCAACCGGCATCCACACCGCATACCCGGGTTACCTCTCTTCCGAGTTGAAAGACCAGATACTGCGAGAGGGCCGGAACCCCTTCGAGTCCGACTTCTTCACTGTGGTAAAGCAGCATGAGAGTAGGGATGAGATAGTTGAGAGCGGTCCATGCATCATCATGGCGACTGCAGGTATGATGGAGGGCGGACCGGTCATGGAGTACTTTAAGCGGCTGGCCTCGTGGGAGGAGAACGGCATCGTGTTTGTCAGCTATCAGGTGGCTGGGACTCTTGGGCAGAGGCTTCAATCAGGGCTTCGTTCAGTCCAGACCTTCAGCCAGGATGGGAAGATGGAGATCACCAACGTGCGTTTGAGCACCCACACAATAGAGGGTTTCTCAGGCCACTCGGATAGGCTTCAGCTGCTTAACTATGTGCGGAAGATCAGACCGACTCCCCGGAAGGTGTTCTTCGTACATGGCGAGGAGTCGAAGTGTGAGAACATGGCGAGAACAGTCTCCCGTTTCCGCGGCGTCAAGGGATACGCCCCTAATATGCTTGAGACATTTCTGTTGGCTTAGAAAGACTCTAAAGAAGGTTAGGAACGCCAGATCTTTACCGTTCTCGGAGTGAGGATAACACGCTCCTCACCGAGGCGTGCGATGTCGCCGCTGATGAGAATCGCATAGTCGTTGAGTTCGTTGATCGCGCGTTTCACGTCCTCTATGTTGCGCTTTGCGAGGGGAGAGACGTTTGTGATGACGATGTTTCCTGCTCTAACTTCAGATTTAATAACGTCAACATCCTCATACGCTTTGAGTGGAATGGCTTTGATATATGTCTCGCCTGAGGCTTCCAAGACATCCTCCTTCCTGCCAATTATCTTATCGATCACGCCTCTCATGGATTCTCCATCCGGGGATACTCCCAAAACATGGAGCTTGGGAGTGCCTAAAGGTCTAGTGCGCCCTTATGCTTATTAGCTTTATTAGTCGGTGTTAATTTTTGAGTGAGGATTCAAGGCGGAAACTGCGTAAGAGGCGTGTGTTGCGTCGGAAAGATGCGAGGAGGTTCAAGGAGGAGGCCGGAGTCCTTCTAGGGA